>JBARAE010001082.1:0-2145 GCA_049791715.1 Micromonospora sp. | reverse complement strand
GGTCCGGGCGGCGGCGGCCGGCCGCCGGCACCAGGAGGAGCCGGCACCGGTCGCCGCCCGGCGCGCCGACCCGGAGGTGATCCGTGGCCGCGACGACGAGCGTCCCGCCCGCCGGGAACGGGACGAGGTGGCGGTCGGCCGCCGTGACGCGCGGCCCACCCGGCGCCGGCGGGACGAGGAGGACGTCGCCGCCCGCTACTCCGCGCCGCCGCGTCGGCACCGCGACGACGCCGAGATCGGCCGACGCTACTCGACGCCGCCCGAACGGGTCGAGGTGCGGGAGGAGCCGTGGGACAGCCCGCTGCGGTGGGAGAGCACCCCCGGCCCGGTGTCCGGGGAACCGATCTCCGCGGGGCCGGTATCGGCCGGGCCGATCTCCGCCGCGCCGCGCAGCGGCGGCGGCCGGCACAGCGCCGAGGCCGACATCCCGGAGGAGCCGGACTACTGGCGGCCGCCGGCCCGGTACGTCCCGGACGACGTCCCGGTCGACGACACCCCGACCCTGGTGGACCTCGCCTCCCGGCGGGCGCGGCGGGCCTCCGGCGAGAGCCGGTCCGGTCGGCGCCGCCGGGCCAGCGCCGAGGCGGTCGACGGCGCGTACTGGGCCGGGTTGCGCGGTGAGGCGCGGTGATGCGCACGACCGTGCCGCCGGTGGCGTGCGTCGGTGAACCGCGGATCACCGCCGGCTTCGCCGAGTTCGGCCGGCTCGACCTGATGGCTCACGAGGAGGTGCACGGCCCGATCGGCCCGATGGAGCCGGCCAACCTGCTCCGGCTGGCCGAGGCCATCGACCTGAAGGGCAAGGGTGGGGCCGGGTTCCCGTTCGCCCGCAAGCTGCGCGCGGTGCTGGAGTCCTGCGAGCGGCAGGAACTCTCCGCGGTGGTGGTGGTCAACGCCACCGAGGGGGAGCCGGCGAGCTGGAAGGACAAGGTCCTGCTCACCCGGGCACCACACCTGATCCTCGACGGTGCCGCGCTGGCCGCGTACGCGCTGGACGCCGAGGAGATCGTCATCGGGGTGGCCGAGGACGACGTGAGCCGGCCCTCGCTCACCGAGGCGCTCCAGGAACGCCGGATGCCGGTACCGGCCACGATCGTCACCGTGCCGCACCGGTTCATCTCCGGCGAGGGCGGCGCGCTGGTCAACGGCATCAACGGCCTGCCGCACATCCCGCCCGGCACCAAGAAACGCTCCAGCGACTCCGGGGTGGGCGGCCTTCCCACGCTGCTCTCCAACGCCGAGACGTACGCCCAGCTCGCGGTCGCCGCCCGGCTCGGCCCCTACGAGTACGCCGCGCTCGGCACGGACGACGAGCCCGGCACCGTGCTGCTCACCGTCACCGGTTCGGCCGGCCGGCCGGCGGTCGTGGAGTGTGCCGCCGGCACCCCGCTGCGGGACATCCTCGACCTGTGCGAGGTGCCCGACGGGCCGGGCATCCTGCTGGGCGGCTACCACGGCAAGTGGATCACCCCGGAGGCGGCGAACCGGGCGGAGATCTCCCGCAAGGGGCTCGCCGCGGTCGGCGGCACCCTCGGCGCCGGCATCATCGTGCCCCTCGGCCGGGACACCTGCCCGCTCGGCGAGGCCGCCCAGGTGGTCCGCTACCTGGCCGGCGAGTCGGCCGGGCAGTGCGGGCCGTGCCGGATGGGCCTGCCCGACCTGGCCCGCGCGGTCGACCTCGCCGTCTCCGGCAGCGCCCCGGTGGAGATCGTCCGCGCCGCCGCCGGCGACGTGAAGGGACGCGGGGCGTGCAGCCACCCGGACGGCACCGCCCGGTTCGCCCTCTCCGCGATGGAGATCTTCGCCGACGACCTGCGCCTGCACACCACCGGCGACGGGTGCGGCAAGCGGGTCAAGGGTGTGATGGGGCTGCCCGGGGCGCCGGACCCCGACCCGCAGAAGCTCACCCTGGACTGGTCCCGCTGCGACGGACACGGGCTCTGCGCGCACGTCGTACCGGACTTCATCCGGCTCGACGC
This sequence comes from Micromonospora sp., assembly GCA_049791715.1. Lineage (GTDB taxonomy): Bacteria > Actinomycetota > Actinomycetes > Mycobacteriales > Micromonosporaceae > Micromonospora. The sequence goes on along the minus strand of JBARAE010001082.1, from coordinate 166 downwards.
CAACGGCTACCCGGCGTTCCCGGCCACCCCGGTGCCGTCCTGGCTGCGGGAAGGGGCGCTCAAGGCGGTCAAGGTTTGTCCCGAACTCGCGCTCCGGCTCGCCAGGGCCGAGTAGCCGACCGAGAGGAGACGCGGATGCTGCGTCATACCACAGTGGTGGATCGCG
>JBARAE010001081.1:0-4731 GCA_049791715.1 Micromonospora sp. | reverse complement strand
GGTCCGGGGTGGGTCAGCGGGCGGGGGCGTCGCCGGCGAGGGCGGCCAGGTGGGCCTGGTGGAGGCGGCGAAGGGCGCGGACGCCCTCGACCGCGCGCTCCTTGTCGGCCGCCTGGAGGGCGACCATCGGCAGCAGGTCGTCGTCGTGCAGCTCCAGGCTGGCCCAGGGCGCGCCGCGGTCGAAGCGGACCCCGCGGACAACCTCCCACGGCAGGTCGTACGAGCCGATCACGTTGCGCACCCGCACCCCCCTGGCGTCAGCCACCACCCGGGGCCGGGTGAAGAGCAGGATGCCGAGTGCGCCGAAGACGCCCAGCCCGATCATGGCGAACTGGTCGCCCCGCTGGAACGTGCCGTAACCGCTGCCCGTCGCGCCCGTCAGCGAGGTGGCCACCAGGCTGAAGACCACCACCAGCGCGACGGCCGACACCCAGCACACGAGCCGGACCCGCCGCGGCCGCACGGTCACCACTGAATCGCTCACCCGACCAGTCTGCCATCCGGCTCGGGGTGCCGGTCCGGCGCCACACGGACACGCGCCCCGCGTCGTACGCCGGCGACCAGCGCCGCCACCAGGGTGAGCGCCGAGCCGACCAGCACCGGCAGCCGTGCCCCGGCCCCGCCGGGCAGCGCGACGTCCAGCAGCAGCGCGCCGCCGAGCTTCCCGGCGACCAGCGCCAGCCCGGTACGCAGCACACCGAGGGCGTGGACGCCGACCAGCAGCGAGAGCACGATGCCGACGCCGAGCAGGCCGCCGACGTACAGCCACCACTGCCCCGGCCAGGTGGGACGGGCGGCGAACGCCCCGACCAGCGCCGCCACCGCCAGGATCGCCGGGGTGCCGACGGCGAAGTTCACCGCGATCCCGGCGGCGGTGCTCCCGGCGGCGGAGACCCGGCCGTTCCACGCGGACTGGAGGGCGACCGCCAGACCGCCGGCGACCGCGAGCAGGATCAGCCCGACCGCCAGCTCACCGACCGGCCGGCCGAGCTGGGCGAGGGCCACCGCCCCGACGCCGAGCAGCGCGCCGGCGACCCGGGGCACGGTGAGCGGCAGCCGCCCCACCGGTCCGAGCCCCGCCCGGTCGACCGCCAGTCCGCCGACGCTCCCCCCGGCGACCTGGGCGATGGTGAAGACGGCCACCCCGAGCACCGGTACGACGTACGTGCCGATCACCACGATCGCCGCGCCGCCCAGCCCGCCCAGGTACGCCCACCACGGCAGCCCGGACCGGCGCACCGCGGCCAGCCCGGTACGCATCGAGGGGACCGCCAGCAGCCCGAGCAGGACGAGCAGGCTGCCGCCGAGGTTGTTCACCACCGCCCCGAGCACCGCGTCGCCGGCTCGCTCGCCCAGCTCGGCATTGACCGCGCCCTGCGCCGCCGCGGCCACCCCGCCGAGGGTGACCACGGCGAGGGCGACCCAGGACGGCAGCGGCCTCACAGCCGGCAGGCGTGGATGTTGGTGACCAGGATGGCCCGGGCACCCAGCTCGTAGAGCTCGTCCATGATCCGGTGCACGTCGTCGCGCTGCACCATCGCCTGGACCGCCACCCAGCCCTTGCGGTGCAGCGGGGAGACGGTCGGCGACTCGATGCCGGGGGTCAGCGAGCTGGCCCGGTCGAGCAGACCGGCGGGCACGTCGTAGGCGAGCATCACGTAGCGGCGGGCGACCAGCACCCCGTGCAGCCGGCGGAGCAGCTGCTCGGCCTGGGCGCAGCCCGGCGCACCGACGCGGCGGATCAGGACGGCCGAGGAGATCAGCAGCGGCTCGCCGATGATCTCCAGGCCGGCCTGGCGCAGCGTGGCGCCGGTGGAGACGACGTCGGCCACCACGTCGGCGACGCCGAGGCGGACGGCGTTCTCCACCGCGCCGTCGAGACGGATGACGTCGGCGTTCAGCCCGTGCTCCGCCAGGTACCGGTCGACCACCCCGGGGTAGGCGGTGGCGATCCGGTGACCGCCCAGCTCCTTCGGCGAGGCGATGGTGTCGGGGCTGGCGGCGAAGCGGAAGGTGGCGCCGCCGAAGGCGAGGTCGACGACCTCCTCGGCCCGGGCGCCGGAGTCGACCAGCAGGTCCCGGCCGGTGATGCCCAGGTCCAGATCACCGGAGCCCACGTAGGTGGCGATGTCCCGGGGACGCAGGTAGAAGAATTCGACGTCGTTGTCCTCGTCCCGGCAGACGAGGTCCTTCGGGTCGCGGCGCTGCCGGTAACCGGCCTCGCGCAGCATCCCGGCGGCCGGTTCGGCCAGGGTGCCCTTGTTGGGAATGGCGACACGCAGCATGTCGGAGTGCTCCTTCGGTCGATCTGATGATCAGCGGACGGGGCGCACTCACAGATGTCGGTAGACGTCCTTGAGCTCGAGACCGGTGGCGAGCATCAGCACCTGGGCCTGGTAGAGCAGCTGGGAGATCTCCTCAGCGGCCCGCTCCGGGCCCTCGTGCTCGGCCGCCATCCACGACTCGGCCGCCTCCTCGACGACCTTCTTGCCGATGAAGTGCACCCCCTTCTCCAGCGCGGCGACCGTGCCCGAGCCCGGGGTGCCGGCGGCGGCCTTGGCCTGCAGCTCGGCGAACAACTCCTCGAACGTCTTCACAGAAGGCGATTCTTCCAGCCTCCCCGGGTGACCGTGCCCCCCGGGTCCACCGCGAAGGGACCTCGACCACATGCTGGACGCCCCGCTTCCGCGGTCATGAAGCTGTTGTCACGCCCCGCCGTCAGCCCCGCCATCGCCACTGCGGGACGCCGAACTCGTCAATCGTCACCCCGGCGACACTCAGTCATCCAATCCGATGAAAGAACCCTTTCGAAAGGTGGCTTTCGAAGGTTATCCTTCGATGCATGACCGACCAGTCGCCCCGCCGGGTCACCGACGTCGACACGCTCCGCGCTCTGGCGCACCCGCTGCGGCTGCGCATCCTCGACGCGGTCGGCCTGCACGGCCCCCTGACCGCCACCGAGGTCGCCGAGCGGGTCGGCGAGAGCCCGGCCAACTGCTCCTGGCACCTGCGCCAGCTCGCCAAGTACGGCTTCGTCACCGAGGCGGGCGGCGGCACGGGCCGGCAGCGGCCGTGGCGGCTGGTCACCGACGGGCACCGGTGGGGCGACGGCGAGGAGAGCCCGGCATTGGCGCGGGCCGGAGACGCGGCCCTTCTGGCCCTGCTCGACCTGGAGTACCGCAAGCTGCGGGACTGGATGACCGTCCGCCGCCAGCAGTCCCCCGTCTGGCGCGACGCCGCCTTCCTCCACCAGTTCATCAGCTGGTACACGCCGGAGGAGCTGCACGCGCTGCAGGAGGAGCTCCGCGAGGTGCTCGGTCGCCACCTGAACCGGCTCGGCGACCCCGCGGCCCGCCCGCCCGGCTCCCGGCCGGTACGGCTGATGGCCTGGGGCGCACCCGAAGTCGACGGACCGCTCGTCGCCGACGACGGCGGAAACACCGAACACGGACCGCTCGTCGGCGACGCCGACGCGGAGAGAAACGGGGATCGATGAGACAACTTCTGCGCCGGCCGGACTTCCGGCTCTTCTTCGTCGCGCTGACCACCAGCCTGGTGGCCGAGTCGGTCCTCCTCCTCGCCCTCGCCGTGTGGGTGAAGGACCTGACCGGCTCCGACGGGCTGGCCGGTGCCACCTTCGTCGCGCTGACCGCGCCGATGGTGCTCGCCCCGCTGGTCGGCTGGGTAGTCGACCGGGCGCCCCGCCGTGCCCTCTTCGTGGTGCTCAACGTGGTCACCGCCGGACTGCTGCTGCCGCTGCTGGCCGTGCACGACGTCGGCCAACTCTGGGTGGTTTACGCAGTCGCCGCCGGCTACGGGCTCTCCTACATCGCGCTCGGTGCGACGGTCACCGCTCTCGTGCAGGAAATGGTCCCCGCGAAGCTGCTGCCCGACGCCAACGGCGCGTCCCAGACGGTCAAGCAGGGGCTGCGGCTGGCCGGGCCGCTGCTCGGCACCGGCCTCTACGTGCTGCTCGGTGGGCCGGCACTGGCCGCCGTGTGCGCGCTCGGCTTTCTGGCGGCGGGTGCCGTCGGGCTGGCCCTACGCCCGGCACGGGCCGGGCAGGCCACCGCGCCGGCCGGGAGGGAGCCCGGCCGTGGGCGTGGCGAGTTGGTCGCCGGGATCCGGCACCTGGTCGGCGAGCCGGCGCTGCGCCGGACCCTGGTGGCACTGGTGGTCGCCACCATCGGCCTCGGCTTCGGGGAGCCGCTGTGGTTCGCGTACGTCGACCAGGGGCTCGGGCGGGAGCCCACCTTCCTGGGGGTGCTGGTCTCCCTGCAGGGCATCGGTGGCCTGCTCGGCGGGCTGGTTTCGGCGGCACTGGTACGCCGGCTTGGGGAGTTGAGCGGCATGGCGCTCGGCGTGGCCACCATCGCGGTGGGGTTCCTGGCCCCGGTCTGGCCGGTGCTCGGGTTCGCCGTCGCCGCCGCCGTACTGATCGGGCTGGGGCTGCCGGTCGCCATGGTGGGCACCATGACGCTGGTGCAGCGGCACACCGCGCCGGATCTGGTCGGCCGGGTGTCGGCCGCAATGGACGCCCTCGCCAGCGGACCGCAGGCGGTGGCGATCGGGGCAGGCGCGCTGCTGGTCGGCCTGGTCGACTACCGGCTGCTGTACGCGGCGATCGGGGCACTGCTGCTGGCCGCCGCGGCCTACCTGCTCACCGGCCAGACCGGGGCCAGGAACCCCACCGCGATGGTGGCCACGCCGAGCGCCATGCCGCTCAACTCC
>JBARAE010001080.1:0-2880 GCA_049791715.1 Micromonospora sp. | reverse complement strand
GGATGTGCGTGCCGCGCCGCGCGGTCCCCGACGTGGCGACCGCGCCGTCCGCCCGCTCCAGCACGTCGAGCAGCCGCTCCGCGTGGCCGGGGTCCTCGACCCCGACCCGCCACGCGGGCCGGCCCGGCGCCGTCCGCAGCAGCACGTCGCCGCCGGCGTTGAGACAGAGGTCGTGGTCGGGCAGGTCGGCCAGCCGGCGCGCGGCCCGCTCCACCGCCCACCCCTTGACCAACCCGGACGGGTCGAACCCGGTGCCGCCGGTGGGCAGCGGCAGGTGCCGGGCGTCGAACCAGCCGCCGGTCCGCCTCCGGGCCAGGTCGCAGAGTTCCACCACCTCGCGCACCAGCGGCTCGGCGCTGGCCGGGTCGGGCATGGCCCCGCCGAGGCGGCCGAGCATGCTCTCCGGCCGGTACGTGCTGAACACCGCGTCCAGCTCGCACAGCTCGGCGAAGACCCGCTCGACCCGCTCCGCCACCGGGTCCGAGTGCACCGCCGGCCCGCGCAGGTGCACGCTGACCGGCAGCCCCATCACCTGGACCACCCAGGCGCGCCGGTCCAGCTCCATGGTCAGGTTCATCATCGTCATCCCGGTCACTTCAGGTGCGCCGCGTCGATCGCGGACTGGAGGGATTCGCGGTAGCCGTCGCTGGTGACGGTGGCGCCGGAGACCGTGTCGATCTGGGCGCTCTGCGTGTCGAGGGCCTCCTGCTGGAGGATCGGCACCGCGTAGTCGTTGATCTCCTGGTCCCGGTGGTTGCCGTCCGGCACCTGCACGGCGGTGACGTTGGTGATCTTCCCGCTGGAGACGGCGATCTTCACCTGCACCGGCCCCCAGCGGGTCTGCGCCACCGACCCGGTGACCGTGCCACTGCCGCTCGACGTGCTGCCGCTGCCGCTCGACGTGCTGCCGCTCGATGAGCCCGATCCGGTGGAGCCGTTGTCGGTGCTGCTCCAGGAGCTGCCGGCCGAGCCGGAGCCGGCGGCGATCGTGCTGCTCTCACCGCCCGGGCCCATCGTGCTGGTCTTGTAGCTGAACAGCAGCACCAGGGCGGCAACCGTGGAGAGCAGCCACATCGTGATCCGTCGCACGGATCCTCCTTTCGCGCCTGTCACCAGGCGAAGCGTTCCTGATGGGTGTGCGCCTCGGGCACCCCGGCGGCGCGGGTGGCGGCGCGGGCCGCCTCGACCCAGCCGTCCGGGCCGCAGAGGAAGACGTCGTGCCCGGCGATGCCGGGGGAGAGCCGGCGCAGCGCCTCGGCGTCGGAGAGGCCCTCGGCGTAGGCCGGCAGCCACGCGGGTCGCCGGCCCCGGAGGCCGACGAGGTGGTGCACGACCACCCCGCGTGCCGCGGCGAGCCGGTCCAGCTCCGCGCGGAAGGCCAGCTCCTCGGCGGTACGCGCGCGGTAGAGCAGCACCGCCTCGCCCGGGGCGTACGGCAGCTCCCAGAGCAGCGCCAGCAGCGGGGTGATCCCGACGCCGCAGGCGAGCATGGTGACCCCGCCGCCGCGCCAGTGCTCCCCGGTCAGCCGCCCGTACGGCCCCTCCAGCAGCACCTTCGTGCCGGGGCGCAGGGCGGGCACCCGGGCGCTGTCGTCCCCGAGGTCCTTGACGGTGATCCGCATCAGGTCCCCGGACGGGGGCGCCGACAGCGAGTACGGGTGGGCCCGGGACCAGCCGGGTCCGTCCAGGAACCGCCAGAGGAAGAACTGCCCGGCCCGGGCGGGCAGCCGGTGCAGGTCGCGCCCGCGCAACCAGACCGAGGTGATGCCGGGCGCCTCGGGGACCACCGCGGCCACCTCGACCCGGTGCCGCAGCGAGCGCCAGGCCGGCAGGGCGAGCCGGAAGACCAGGACGCTGGCCAGCGCCAGCAGGTACACGGTCCACCAGTAGGCCCGGGCGGCCGCCGAGGCGAGGAAGTCGGCGCCGGTCCAGAGCTGGTGCGGCAGCGTCAGGGCGATGCCGAGGTAGGCGTACAGGTGCAGCAGGTGCCACGACTCGTAGCGCAGCCGGCGCCGGGCCGCGCGGATCGAGGTCACCACCACCAGCACCAGCAGGCCGAACGCGGCGGTGGCCAGCAGCATGCCCGGGTACGTGGCGACCAGGTCCCAGGTCTCGGCGAGCACGCCCTGCCGGGCGGTGCCGGCGTACCCGAGGACGGTCAGCACCACGTGGGCGAGGAGGAGGTGGAAGGAGGTGAAGCCGGAGAGCCGGTGCCAGCGGGCGATCCGGTCCTGACCGAAGCGCCGCTCGATCAGCGGCACCCGCGCCATCAGCACCACCTGGATGAGCATCAGGTCGGCGCTGAGCAGGCCGGCGAGCCGGCCGAGCGAGGTGAGGCCGGTGGCCGGCCCGGCCAGCAGTTCCTGCACCCCGCGGTCGGCGGTCCAGAGCGCGGTGACGACCAGCAGGCTGAGCACGGCCGCGCTGCCCGCGAGGTCGGCCCACCAGGCGGGGGCCACCGGGAGGGTGCGGCGGGTGACTCGCCGGCCGGCGACGGCGGCGGTCACCGGACGATCGTTTCGGTACGGCTGACGTTCATGGGTCAACCTTGGGCCGGTGACCTCGGCGCCCCCTTTGCCGCTGCTGTGCGCCGCCTGAGAATCCCGCTCGGTCGACGGCGCGTCACACGTTGCATTTTCGTCGGAGGGGGGGTGTACTGTCAGGGCAGTTAGAACGAGTGTTCGATTCGCTCGTACGCTCGTTCCAACGCCCCCGGGAGAGGTGTTTCGCGGCACCGGTCCCGGGAGGTGCGGTTCCGCGGACCGCACCGGGTTCCGGACAGTCGCGAGTCCGGTCCCGTCAAGGCAGGATCGTCGTCCGCCGCCCACGACCCCCGGGCGGCGGGCGACGGACCCGCCGGTACGCCGGCCGGGTGTGGTG
>JBARAE010001079.1:0-3628 GCA_049791715.1 Micromonospora sp. | reverse complement strand
GAGGACGGCGGTCAGCGCCGGCGCGCCGGCCGTGCCCGCCGCTGAGCCGGCCGCCCGCGCCTGACCTCTCCCTGCGGCGATGTCCGCACCGGAGGTCAGCGGTGGCTGTGGGCCCACTTCACCAGGCGGTCCGCCTTCCAGGTGTTCACCACGCGGTCGGCGGGAACGCCGCAGAGGGCGGCCCGCTCACAGCCGAACCGCTGCCAGTCGAGCTGGCCGGGCGCGTGGGCGTCGGTGTTGATGGCGAACCGGCAACCGGCCTCCAAGGCGCGGCGGATCAGCCGCTTCGGCGGGTCCTGCCGCTCCGGCCGGGAGTTGATCTCGACGGCCACGTCGTGCTCGGCGCAGGCCGCGAAGACGGCGTCCGCGTCGAAGTCGCTCTCCGCCCGGGTACGCGGCCGGTGCGCCCGGTCGCCCGGTCCCTTCACCCCCGCCGGCCGTGAGGAGACCATCCGGCCGGTGCAGTGGCCGAGGATGTCCAGGTGCGGGTTGGCGATCGCGGTCAGCATCCGCCGGGTCATCTTCGCCCGCTCGTCGTTCAGCCCGCTGTGCACCGAGCCGACCACCACGTCCAGCCGCTCGAGCAGCTCGTCCTCCTGGTCCAGCGAACCGTCGGCGAGGATGTCCACCTCGATGCCGGTGAGGATGCGGAAGCCCTTGGGCAGCGCCTCGTTCACGGCGGCGACGTGGTCGAGCTGCTTGCGCAGCCGGTCCGCGGTGAGCCCACGAGCCACCTTGAGCCGGGGTGAGTGGTCGGTGAGCACCACGTACTCGTGGCCGAGCTCGACCGCCGCCAGCGCCATCTCCTCGATCGGCGAGCCGCCGTCGGACCAGTCGGAGTGGGTGTGGCAGTCGCCGCGAAGGGCGGTCCGCAGGTCGGTCGCCGCCGCGTCCAGGTCGGTGCCCTCGGTGGCGACCAGCCGGCGCAGGTAGACCGGCTCCTCGCCGGCCAGGGACTCGACCACGCACCGGGCGGTGACGTCGCCGACCCCGGCCAGCTCGGTGAGCTTGCCGGCGCGGGCGCGCTCGGCCACCTCCTTCGCCGGCAGGGCGCCGAGGGCCTTGGCCGCCGACCGGAACGCCCGGACCCGGTAGGTGGCCTCGTTGGCCCGTTCCAGCAGGAACGCGATCCGGCGCAGGTCGGCGATGGGATCCCGGGCACTCATGCCCTGCAACCTACGCGTCTCCGGCGGCGGGTGCAGGACCCCGTACGGGTCGGACCGGAGTGTCGCCAGTGGACACCCGTCAGCCGGCGCCGCTGGTCGTCGTCGGTGCCTTCGGGCAGCCGTGTTTCCGCTGCCAGGCGACCACCTCGGCGGCCGGCGCGCGGTTGCCGCCCCGGCGCCACGAGTCCAGGTAGCGGGCGGGCCAGATCTCACCCCGCCGGATCCACCAGTCGTCGTGGCCCCGGCACGCCGGGGAGATGCCGAAGTGCAGGTGGCACACGTTGTTCGCGTTGCCGGTGTGGCCCACCCGGCCGAGCTGCCGGCCGGCGCGCACTCGTACGCCGGGGGCGACACCGGTGGCGATCGCGCTCAGGTGCGAGCCGTAGTAGCGCACCCCGTCGTCGCCGAGCAGCGAGACCGACAGGCCGCCGTTGTACGGCCCCAGCGGCCCCCGCTTGTCGAACCGGTCCACCCGGCTCACCTCGAGGATCCGCCCGTCGGTGACCGCCACGACCGGCTCACCACAGTCGGCGAAGATGTCCGTCCCCGGGTAGACGGCGTGCGTCGGGTGGTAGTCGACGTTGTCGGCGCGGACCGGGAAGACGTGCCGCAGGTCGGTCCGGGTCGGCGAGGGCGACGGCGACCCGGAGGTCGGCGTCGGCGTGGCGACCCCATACGGTGACGTGGTCGCGATCGCTGTGGGGCCGCTCCAGGCGTTCGTGGGCGTCGCGGTGGGGCGGTCGCCGGTCGCGCAGCCGGCGAGCAGCGCCGGGCCGAGGAACAGCAGGACCGGGTACACGGAACGCGCGCGGCGTCCGTTCGATCGCGAGCCCATCCGATCATCCTGGCAGACCACTACCGTAGGGGCGAACGCTGGAGATCGGCCGGTCCCGCGGCAGGGTCGCTCTGCGTTACTCGGTACGCCGAAATGGCAGCTACGGTCGGTGAGAGGAGCAGGGGCGATGACTGGCTGGGACGCCGTACCCGGTGACCAGTCCCCGGGCGTCCTCCGGGAGCCGGTACGTCCGCCGTCGGGGCTCTTCCCCGCCGGCCCGCCGCCCCGGCCGACCTGGCGCGAGCCGTACCCGATCAGCGGTGGCGGGGTGGCCGTCGGCGGCCTGATGGCCGTGGCCTGGCTGCTCCTCTTCGGCCTGCTCGGGTACGACGTGCCGGGCTACGCCTGGTGGACGGTGCTGGCCGGCGGGCTGGCCTGGCTCGCCGCCGCGGCGCTGGTCCGGTTCGGCGACCGGGGGGTGGCGACGGGGATCGCGATCGTCACCGCCGGTGGCTGGAGCATCGCCGCCGCGGTCGTGGCCGTCCACTGGGCGCAGAGCGGGGATTGGCCACTCTGGTGACGCATCGTGAGTGGTCGGCTGCGCAGTGAAGACCATCTTGACGTACGCGTGGTGACGGTTCACCCTCGCGGTATGGCCTGGACCACCCCGCGGCTCGATCCCGAGCGGAGCCGCCGTCGCCTGCAGCTCCTCGCCGAGTTGGCCGGTGCCCGCGCGGTACGCCAGCGCGAACGGCCGAAGCGGGCGCGCACCCAGGAGCTGCGGCAGCTCATCGCCACCCGTCGGCGGATCGCGGGCTGACCGACTTTCTCCAGGATTGGCCGGCCCTTCGGGGCGTTGACCGGTCGCCTGCCGACCCGACCGGTTAACGTGCACGCGTGACGAGTCGGCGTGCTGCCGAAGCCAATTTGGGGGGACCGTGTCGTACTTCGCTGCTGCCGCGGTGCGCGTCGAGGGCGGTTGGACCGCCGACGAGGTGAGCCTGCGGGGCGTCACGGACATCGACGAGGTCGCCGACCGGCTGCGCGACGTCGAACCGGATGCGGACCTGTCCCTGCTGTTCGTCGAGGCCGAGGACGAGTACCTGGTGATCCTGCGCCTCGACGACGGGGAGGACCTGCGGATCTTCGGGTCCGACTCGGCGTACGCCGAGGAGTCCCGGCTCGGCGCCCTGCTGGTCGGTGATCTGAAGACCTCCGTCACCGGCATCGAGGACGGCGAGGAGCCGACCCCGGCCGCCGCGGGCGGCGACGAGGAGACCGAGCAGCCTGCGGTGGACCCGGAGGCCGACCCGGTGGGCGACGCGGACATCCTGGCCGACCTGGGCATCCCGGCCCAGAAGCTGCTCGCCCTCTGCGGCCACGAGGGAATGCTGCCGGCCGACGTCACCGCGGAGATCTGCCAGGTGCTCGGCTGCGCGGACGAGATCGAGGAGCTGCGTGAGGTCTGATCCGTCCGGGTCGGTGCGGCCCGGCGGCATGGAGCCGGCCGACGCCACCGACCCGGCGCTGGAGACCGTCCGGCCGGGGCAGCCGACTCCGGGTTCGGTGGGCCGGGTCGGCCCGGGCGCGGACGAGGGCCTGGCCGACCTCGGCGAGGTGGGCCGCCGGCAGCGGCACGAGCTGTGGATGCGCCGGGCGCTGGAGGTCGCGGTCACCGGACCGGACG
>JBARAE010001078.1:0-5940 GCA_049791715.1 Micromonospora sp. | reverse complement strand
CCAGGCGGCGGGTGACGGAGCCAAGGGGGTTGGTTCCGTCACCCGCCGTCTTTTTTCGGCTCACCCGCTCCGGGTGAGCCGGGCTCACCCCGTGCGGCGGCACCCTCGACGGACGGAAACCGTACGGGGAGGGACGTCATGACCACCGCAGCCGCCGTTCGCACCGATTCGGACATCCAGCGGGACGTGCTCGACGAACTCGCCTGGGACGCCCAGGTGCAGCCGAACGAGATCGGCGTGACCGTCTCGGGCGGGGTGGTGACGCTGACCGGCTGGGTGGACACCTACGCCCGCCGGTGGGCCGCCGAGCGCTGCGCGCACCGGGTACCCGGGGTCCGCGCGGTCGCCGGCGACATCGAGGTACGCCTCGCCGGCGGCGACGAGCGCACCGACGCGGACATCGCGATCGCCGCCAGCCGGGCGCTGGAATGGGACAGCTTCATACCCGCCGAGCGGCTGGACGTGACGGTCGCCAACGGCTGGGTGATGCTCCGCGGCGAGGTGGAGTACGGCTTCCAGCGGCGTACCGCCGAACGCGAGCTGCGGCGGCTGCGCGGCGTACGCGGGGTCACGAACCTGGTGGAGGTCCGGCCGCCCACCCCGACCAGGGAGGACCAGACCCTCCAGGACCTGCAGCGGGTGCTGCTGCGGCGGACCGGTACCGAACGGATCGAGGTGAAGGTCGTCGAGGACACCGTGGTGCTCGACGGAGTGGTGCGCTCCTGGTGGCAGCGGGAGGAGGCGGAACGGGCGGCCTGGGCCACCCCGGGTGTCCGGGAGGTGCACGACCGCATCGTGGTTGCCGGATGAGGCGCGGTCGTCGTTTACCGCCACCCGCGGCGGGAAAGCGCCGCCGATCAGCGGGGACCAACGGGGAGGACTGGTGGCCGTGAACCATCTGCCGTCGGAGGGCTCTCGGGAAGGGCCGCTGCGGATCGCGATGGTCGTGCCGCCGTGGCTGTCGGTGCCGCCGCCCGGGTACGGCGGCCTGGAACAGTTGGTGGCCGGCCTGGTGGACGCCCTGGTCGGGCGCGGCCAGGCGGTGACCCTGTTCGGCGCGGGTCGCCGGCACGGCACCGCCGCCGACTTCGTCTCCACCGGCCCGGATCTCCAGTACGAACGGCTGGGCGAGGCGCTGCCCGAACTGGCGCACCTGGCCCGGGTCAACCACCTGGTGACCGCCGCCGACTTCGACGTGATCCACGACCACACCACGATCGGGCCGCTGGTCGCCGGCCGGCGGGCGGTGCCCACGGTCGCGACCGTGCACGGCAACCCGGTGGGGGAGTACGGCCAGGTGCTCAGCGACACCGACCGCGGGGTCGGCCTGGTGGCCATCTCGCACACCCAGCGCCGGGCGAACTCGGGGCTGCCCTGGGTCGGCACGGTGCACAACGCGATGCGGGTGCAGGACGTCCCGCACAAGCGCACACCGGGGCGGGGGCCGGTGCTGTGGCTCGCCCGGTTCAGCCCCGACAAGGGCCCGGACCTGGCCATCCGTGCGTGCCGGGCGGCCGGCCTGCCGCTGACCCTGGCCGGCAAGTGCAACGAGCCGGCCGAGCGCCGCTACTTCGAGCGGGTCGTCGAGCCCCTGCTGGACGAGGACGTGACCCTGGTGCTGAACGCCGACCGGGAGATGACCCAGCAACTGCTGCTGGACGCCCGGTGCCTGATCATGCCGCTCCAGTGGGACGAGCCGTTCGGCATGGTGATGGTGGAGGCGATGGCCACCGGTACGCCGGTGGTGGCGCTGCGCCGGGGTGCGGCGCCGGAACTGGTCCGCCACGGGGTGACCGGGCTGCTCTGCGACCACGACGACGAGTTGCCGGCGGCGCTGCGCGAGTCGTCCCGCCTCGACCCGGCCGACTGCGTGGCGCACGTGTTGGAGAACTTCTCCGTGGAGCGGATGGCCCTCGGCTACGAGGAGGTGTATCGGCGCTTCCTCGCCGGCGCCGCCCAGCCGGTCCCACGGGAGCGCGTCGGGGTCGGCGCCCGCTGACCGGCAGCTCCGCGCCGTGGTGACGTAGCGCGACGACGGGGACCGGTCGGCGTGACGGCCGTTGTCCGGCCGGGCCGCTCCGCCGGTCGGCTTCGCGGGCCGTGCCAGGATGAGCGGCATGGTTGGCGGTCCGGTGGCGTTCGTGCTCGGCGGCGGGGGAGTGCTCGGCGCGGTCGAGGTGGGCATGCTCCGTGCCCTGTTCCGGGCCCGGATCCGTCCGGACATGGTGCTCGGCACCTCGATCGGGGCGGTCAACGGCGCCCTGGTGGCCGCCGATCCCACCGAGGCGGTCACCGACCGGCTGGTCCGGCTCTGGGCCTCGCCCGAGGCGAGCGAGGTGTACGGCGACTCGGTGGCCCGGCAGTTGCGCCGCTTCGCGGCCCGGACCCACCTGCACTCGCCCCGGCCACTGCGCCGGTTGCTGGAGAACGAGTTGGGCGAGGAGACCACCTTCGCGGACCTGAAGGTGCCGTTCCGCTGCTGCGCGGCGAATATCGAGCGCGCCGCCGAGCACTGGTTCCACAGCGGACCGCTGGTGCCGGCCGTGCTCGCCTCCGCCTCCGTGCCCGGGCTCCTCCCGCCCACGGAGATCGACGGGCAGCACTACATCGACGGGGGCATCGTCAACTCCATCCCGATCGGGGAGGCGGTCGCCCAGGGCGCGACCCGGATCTTCGTCCTCCAGGTCGGGCGCATCGAACGGGAACTGTCCCCGCCCCGCCGGCCCTGGGAGATCGCCCAGGTCGCCTTCGAGGTGGCCCGGCGACACCGGTTCGCCCGGGAGATGGCGGCCCTGCCCGACGGGGTGGAGGTGCACGTCCTCCCGACCGGCGGCGGGACGCCGCGCGACGACAGCCCGTGGGCGTACCGGGACATGGCCGCGGTGGGACGGCGGATCAGCCGCGCGTACACCGCCTCGCGCCACTACCTGGCGACTCACCTGGAGCCCTGATGCCGCTGCCGCCGCGGTGGGTACGCCGGTTGCTCCTTGCTCCCGGCGTGGTGCTGCTCGCGGTGGCGGTGGCGGTCACCGTGCCGATCTGGGCGCTGCTCGCGCTGGCCGCCTCGCCGCTGGTGCCCGGCCGGCTGCGACCGCTGCGGCTGCTCTGGATCGGCGCGGTATACCTGGTCTGGGACGCGGTGGCGCTGCTCGCCCTCTTCGCCCTGTGGCTGGCGTCGGGCTTCGGCGCCCGGAAGCGTTCGCCGGCCTTCCAGCGGGCGCACTACCTGCTGGCCGGTCGCTTCCTCCAGGTGCTGTTCTGGCAGGCCCGGTGGACACTCCGGCTCAGCATCGACGTGGTCGGTACCGACCCGGACACGGCGCTCCCCGGCCGCCCCGAGCTGGTGCTGTGCCGGCACGCCGGGCCTGGCGACTCGTTCATCCTGATCCACGCGCTGGTGAACTGGTTCCACCGGGAGCCGCGGATCGTGCTGAAGGAGAGCCTTCAGTGGGACCCGGCGATCGACGTCCTGCTCAACCGGCTGCCCAACCGGTTCATCGCGCCCGGACCGGACGGCGGCGGGTCCTTGATCCAGCAGATCGGCCACCTCGCCACGGATCTGGACGACGACGACGCCTTCGTGATCTTCCCCGAGGGGGGCAACTTCACTCCGACCCGGCGGCTGCGGGCCATCGCCCGCCTGCGCACACTGGGCCTGGAACGGATGGCGCTGCGCGCGGAACGCATGCAGCACGTGCTCGCCCCGCAGCCGGGCGGCCTGCTCGCCGCCCTGGACGCCGCCCCGGACGCCGGGGTCATCTTCGTGGCGCACACCGGACTGGACCGGATGCTCACCGTGACCGACGTCTGGCGGGAACTCCCGATGGACAAGCGGATCGTCATGCGCTTCTGGTCGGTGCCGCCGGAGGAGATCCCCGCCGGGAAGCAGGAGCGCATCGACTGGCTCTTCGACTGGTGGGCCCGGATCGACCGGTGGATCGCCGCCAACCGTGACGGCGTGTCCACCAGCTAGAACCGCGACCGCGGCGACGGTGATCCCGCGTAGGGTGCCCACGTGGAGCAGATCTGCGTGGTGACGACGGTGGTGGACGCGCGGTCCGTCGCCGACGTACTGGCGGCCGCGGCCGTCGCCGGAAGGCTGGCAGCCTGCGCCCAGGTCGGCGGGCAGGTGGACAGCACCTACTGGTGGCAGTCCGGGGTGGAGACCAGCACCGAATGGTCGGTGCAGTTCAAGACCGCACCGGACCGGGTGACTGCGCTGGTCGACCAGCTCCGCGTCAATCACCCGTACGAGGTGCCGGAGATCCTGGTGACCCGGGTGGAGAGCGGCAACCCCGACTACGCGGCCTGGGTCCACGAGCACACCCGACCCTAGGTATTCCTACTCTGGGCGGCCCGCCCGCCCGGGACGATGCTGTCCCCGTGGAGAACACCGGCTATCCCTGTCCCGCCTGCGGCGCCCCCGCCGACCTGATCCTCGGCTGCCACAACTGCGGTCTCGCACCGTACCCGCCGGCGGTCGAGGTGATCCGGCTGGACCGGCAGATCGCCACGCTGGGCGCCGAGGCGGAGCAGGCGCGGCAGACGTACCAGCAGTTGCAGGACCGGCTCGGGGCGGTCCAGCAACGCCGCGCGGAGCTGGTCACCCGGATCCGGGCGGAGATCCCGTTCCGGCCGCGTCCGGTCCCTGCCGCCCCGCCGGTGCCGGTCGCTCCTGCCTCGCCGGGACGACCCGAGACCTCGACCCGGACCGTGCAGGGTGTGCTCTTCGTCCTGGGTGGACTGCTCCTCGGCACCGCGGCGATCGTCTTCACCGCCGTCGCCTGGGCCTCCGTCGGGGTGGCCGGCCGGGCGCTGATCCTGGCCGCGTTCACCGCGCTCGCGCTGGCCGTGCCGCTGGTCGCCGTCCGGCGGGAGCTTCGCGGCACCGCCGAGACGTTCGCCGCGGTGGGGCTGCTGCTGGTGCTCCTCGACGGGTACGCCGCCTGGACGGTGGACCTGGCCGGGGTGGCGGGTTGGCCGGGGAGCCGGTACGCCGGGCTCGTCGGAGCGGTCAGCGCGGCGGTCGCCGCCGGGTACGCGCGGGTCAGCCGGCTGGCCGTGCCGTGGTTCGCCGCCCTGCTGGTCGCCCAGCCGGTGCTGCCGCTGCTGGCGGTGGAGTCCTGGCCGTCGGCGGCGGGTTGGTCGCTGGTCCTCACCGGGGTGGCGTTCGGTGACCTCCTGGTGGTGGTCGCCCTGCACCGTCGGCGGGACCGGGTGGCCGGTGAGAGCCCGGCCGAGCGGGCGTCGGCGGCGGTGGTCGCCGGGTCGGTGCTCGGCTGGATCGGGTACGGGATCGCGCTGGCCGTCGCGGCCGGGTGCGCGCTGGTGCCGCTGGCCTGGGGGCGGGCGGCCGGGACACCCCTGCTGGCCGGTGGCCCACTGCTGGTGGTGGCCTCCGTGCTCCTCGCCGGGGCGCTGCTGGCCGGCGGGCGGGCGTACCGGCTGATCGCCGCGGGGCTGCTGGTACCGGTGGTGGCCACCGCGGTGCTCCGGCCGGTCGCCGAGCTGCGCCCGGGGCTGCTGCTGGTCGCGGCCGGGCTGGTGGTGGCCGTACTGGCCGGTGCGGTGCGGTCCCTGCCGGAGCGGCTGCGTACCGGGCCGCGGGCGGGGGCTCTGCTGGTGGCCGCCGGGCTCGCCCTGCGGGTCACGGTGACCACCATCTACCTCGCCCGCGAGGCGGTGTTCCGGTCGCTGCCGCCGTGGCGCGGCGCCCCTTCC
Organism: Micromonospora sp.; assembly: GCA_049791715.1. GTDB lineage: Bacteria > Actinomycetota > Actinomycetes > Mycobacteriales > Micromonosporaceae > Micromonospora. The sequence goes on along the minus strand of JBARAE010001078.1, from coordinate 219 downwards.
GGCCCGGTAACGCACTGGGGCTGGCAGCTTCCGGTCGTCGTCCTGCTCACCGCCGGGGCGGTGGCGCTGCTGCTGCCCCGGGCCGCCCGGCCGGTGGTCGGGGTGGTGGGCGGTGCGCTGGCCGTCCTGGCGGCACCGGCCGTCGCGGCCACCCCGTGGCCGGTGGTGGTCGCGCTGGACCTCGCCGCCGGCTCGGCGCTGCTGCTCGCCGCCGTGGTC
>JBARAE010001077.1:0-10633 GCA_049791715.1 Micromonospora sp. | reverse complement strand
GGACCGAGCCCACTATCGCGTCATGGTCGAAGGAATCGCGGTAGTAGCCCTCGGCGGAGAGCGGGCCGCGACGCCGACGTACGGCGGCGGGCCGGTGGAACCCGTCCACGCTGACCCGGATCACCTCCCGTCGCCGGCGTAACACTCGCGCCAGGTCGTCGGCCAGCCAGGTCTTGCCGGCCGCGTCCGGACCGTCCACCGCCACCCGCAGTGTGTGCGGCACCGGGCGCCGCGTCAGGTGCTCCGCCAACCGGGCCAGCACCTGGCTCCTCCCGCCCACCTCATCTGCCATGTCAGCCCGCTACCCCCTCGCCTGTCCCCGGCGCCGGGCACGCCGACCGGCACCTGGGGCAGCCGATTATCGCCGCCGGCCGGCCGGGATGAGAAGATCACCCATGCCCGTCACCAACTCCTGGCTCGCCGGCCCCTCCCCCACCGCCCGCCTCGACCGGGAGCGCCTCGAAGAGCGGATCCTCAACCTGCTCTCCTCGCAGAACATGTGCGTGCTCGCCACCACCGGCCCGGACCCGCTGGCCACTCCGGTGCGATACTTCCACCTCGACTTCACGCTGATGTTCACCGCGGTCGGCAGCTCACCCAAGATGGGCAACATCGCCGCCGACCCACGGGTCTCCGTCGGCATCTTCGCGCCACTGGTCGGGCAGGCCAGCAGTCGGGGCGCGCAGGTCTTCGGGCGGGCCCGGGTGCTCACCCCCGAGGATCCGGACTTCGACCACTTCTGGCCGGCCTACCGCTGGCAGTCCGATCAGGTGGAACGCTCCCGTTCCCTGGCCGAGCCGCCCACCGGGCCGCTGGTCGTGGTGCCCGCCGAGCGGATCGTCTACACGGAACACTGGTTGCGCCGCGACGGGTACGCGCCGCGCCAGTTCTGGCGGGCGCCGGACGGCCGGCAGCAAGGCGGCGACTAGTCGAGCGGGATCGGAGGATCGCCGGGCATACTGCCCGCCATGACCGTCGCCTTCCCGGAGCCGGGCCCGTCCTCGGACGTACCCGCCCTCTTCCTCACCTACCTCGACTACTACCGGGAGACGATCGCCGACCGGATCGCCGGGCTGACCGACGCGCAGGCGCGCAGCGTCCGGGTGCCGTCCGGTTGGACGCCGATCGAGCTGGTCAAGCATCTGACGTTCATGGAGCGGCGGTGGCTGGTGTGGGGGTTCCTCGGCGACCAGGTGCCGGACCCGTGGGGCGACCAGCCCGACGGCCGGTGGCAGGTAGGGCCGGACGAGACGGTCGCCGACGTGGTGGCCGCTCTGCGAGCGGGTGGAACCCGGACCCGCGACATCGTCGCCGCCACCGCGCTGGACGCGTCCGCCGCGCTGGGCGGCCGGTTCACCGACGAGGCGAGCCGGCCCACCCTGACTGCGATCCTGTTCCACGTCCTGCAGGAGTACGCCCGGCACGCCGGCCACCTGGACATCGTCCGCGAGCTGATCGACGGACGAACCGGGGAGTGACCGGCGGGCCGGTCCCGGTCAGCCGTCGACGCCGGCGCGGCGCAGCTCCACCTTGCGCACCTTGCCGCTGACCGTCATCGGGAAGGCGTCCAGCACCCGCACGTAGCGGGGGACCTTGTAGTGCGCGAGCCGGTCCCGGCAGAACTCCGCCACCTCCTCGACGGTCAGGGTGTCGTGCCCGTCCCGCAGGATCACGCAGGCCAGGATCTCCTCGCCGTAGCGCTCGTCCGGGACGCCGACCACCTGCACGTCGGAGATCTTCGGGTGCCGGTACAGGAACTCCTCGATCTCGCGCGGGTAGACGTTCTCGCCACCCCGGATGATCATGTCCTTGATCCGGCCGACGATGGTGAGGTAGCCGTCCTCCCGCATCACGGCGAGGTCCCCGGTGTGCATCCACCGGGCCGGGTCGATCGCCTCGGCGGTCTTGTCCGGCTCCTGCCAGTAGCCGAGCATCACCGAGTACCCCCGGGTGCACAGCTCCCCCGGCTCGCCCCGCGGCACGGTCACCCCGGTCGCCGGGTCGACCACCTTCACCTCCACGTGCGGCATCACCCGCCCGACCGTGGCGGTACGCCGGTCCAGGTCGTCGTCGTGGCGGGTCTGCGTGGACACCGGCGAGGTCTCCGTCATGCCGTAGCAGATCGCCACCTCCGCCATGTTCATCTCGGCGATGACCCGCTTCATCACCTCCACCGGGCAGGGTGAGCCGGCCATGATGCCGGTACGCAGGCTCGACAGGTCGTAGTCGGCGAAGTCCGGCAGCCCCAGCTCGGCGATGAACATCGTCGGCACCCCGTACAGCGAGGTGGCCCGCTCGGCCGCGACCGCGCGCAGCGTCGCGGCCGGGTCGAACGTCGGCGCCGGAATGATGATGCACGCGCCGTGACTGGTCGCACCGAGGTTGCCCATCACCATGCCGAAGCAGTGGTAGAACGGCACCGGCAGGCAGACCCGGTCCTGTTCGGTGTAGCGGACCAGCTCACCGACGAAATAGCCGTTGTTGAGGATGTTGTGGTGCGACAGCGTCGCGCCCTTCGGGAAGCCGGTGGTGCCCGAGGTGTACTGGATGTTGATCGGGTCGTCGCAGCTCAGCTCCGCCGCCCGCGCCGGCAGCCGCCCCGGCGGCACCGACGCCCCGCCGGCCACCAGGTCGTCCCAGCTCGACTCGCCGATGTAGACCACCGTCCGCAGGCCCGGGCAGTCGCCGCGGACCTGCTCGATCATCCCCCGGTAGTCACTGGTCCGGTAGCCGGGCGAGGAGACCAGCACGCTCACCCCGGACTGGTTGAGCACGTACTCCAGCTCGTGCCGCCGGTACGCCGGGTTGATGTTGACCATGATCGCGCCGATCGCCGCGGTCGCGTACTGGACCAGCACCCACTCCGGGCAGTTCGGCGCCCAGATGCCGACCCGGTCACCCTTGGCCACGCCCGCCGCGAGCAGGCCGCGGGCCAGCTCGTCCACCGCGGCGCCCAGTTCCGCGTACGACCACCGCCGGCCGCTCGGGCAGTCGACCAGAGCCTCCCGATCGGGGTACGTCGCGACCGTGCGGGCCAGGTTAGCGCCGATGGTGTCGCCGAGCAGCGGGGTGTCGGAGATCCCGCTGGCGTACGAGGGCAGGCTCACCGGAAGTCCTCCTCGCGGTACTCCCCGGCCGGGCGCGCCTCGGCGTCGGGGTGCTTGTCCCGTTCGGCGGCGCGCAGCTCGGTCCGGCGGATCTTGCCCGAGATGGTCTTCGGCAGCTCGGCGAACTCCAACCGCCGCACCCACAGGTACGGCGCCAGCCGCTCCCGGGAGTGCGCGAAGAGTGCCGCCGCCGTCTCCCCGGTCGCCTCCCAGCCCGGCGCGAGCACCACGTACGCCTTCGGCACCGCCAGCCGCACCGGGTCCGGCGACGGCACCACCGCCGCCTCGGCCACCGCCTCGTGCTCCAGCAGCACGCTCTCCAACTCGAACGGGGAGATCCGGTAGTCCGACGCCTTGAACACGTCGTCCGTGCGCCCCACGTAGGTGAGGTAGCCGTCGGCGTCCCGGGAGGCGATGTCCCCGGTGTGGTAGTAACCGTCACGCATCGCGGTGCCGGTCAGGTCCTCGTCCCCCTGGTAGCCGACCATCAGCGCGGCGGGCCGGTGCGCCAGGTCGAGGCAGACCTCGCCGTCGTCACCCTGCTCACCCGTCATTGGGTCGACCAGGGTCACCACGTACCCGGGCAGCGGACGCCCCATCGAACCGGGCTTCACCGGCTGGCCCGGCGAGTTGCCGATCTGCGCGGTGGTCTCCGTCTGCCCGTACCCGTCCCGCACGGTCACCCGCCAACCCGCCTCGACCTGCTCGATCACCTCCGGGTTGAGCGGCTCACCGGCGCCCACCACGCTCCTTGGCGGCGTCCGCAGCTGGGTCAGGTCGGCCTGGATGAGCATCCGCCACACCGTCGGTGGCGCGCAGAAACTGGTCACCCCGCACCGGTCCATGGCCGCCATCAGACCCGTCGGGTCGAAGCGGGAGTAGTTGTAGACGAAGACCGTCGCACCGGCGTTCCACGGGGCGAAGACGTTGCTCCAGGCGTGCTTGGCCCAGCCCGGCGAGGAGATGTTCAGGTGCACGTCGCCGGGGCGCAGCCCGATCCAGTACATGGTGGACAGGTGACCCACCGGGTACGAGGCGTGGGTGTGCTCCACCAGCTTTGGCCGGGCCGTGGTGCCCGACGTGAAGTAGAGCAGCAGCGGGTCGTCCGCCCGGGTCACCCCGTCGGGGGTGAACGTGTCCGACTCGTCGTACGCGTCGGCGTAGGCGTGCCAGCCGTCGACCGGGGTGCCGACCGCGATCCGGGTGTAGTCGCCGGGCACCTCGGCGAACTTGCCGGTGTGCTCCGCCCCGACCACCACGTGCCGGGCCGCGCCCCGCTCTAGGCGATCCACCAGGTCGGCGGGGCCGAGCAGCGGCGTCGCGGGGATGATCACGGCGCGCAGCTTGATCGCGGCGAGGATGGTCTCCCACAGCTCCAACTGGTTGCCCAACATCAGGATCAGCCGGTCACCGGCCCGCACCCCGCCGGCGCGAAGCCAGTTCGCCACCTGGTTCGAGCGGCGGGACAGCTCGGCGTACGACCAGCGCCCCTCTCCCCCGTCGGCCTCGACGATCCAGAGCGCGGTGGTGTCGTTGCCCTCGGCGAGCACGTCGAACCAGTCCAATGCCCAGTTGAACTCGTCCAGTCGGGGCCAGCGGAACTTCCGGTACGCGGTCTCGTAATCCTCGCGGTACGCGAGCAGGAAGTCGCGCGCCTCGCGGAAGGCTTCGGTGCCGGCGGTGGCCATGGGGTGTCCTTCCTGTCACCGGGCGCACGGCCGATGGGGGGACGGTGCCGCGCGCAGTACGCTGATCCTCGATCGGGTGACCTGGGTCTCACCACCCCCGGACGGGGGTGGTCGGAGTTCCACCGACGGGGAGGTGAGCAGGCTGGAGCCGCTGTATCCGCACGACGACGGCGACCAGATCCAGCACGCCCTGCTGATGCTGCGCCGCGGCACCGCGCTGCCGGTGGCCTTCGGCGGAATGGTGCAGGCCGGCGGCCCCACCCGGATGACCATCACGGAGCTGGCCGGCACCAGCACCGCCGCCCTGCGCGGTCTGGCCATCAACGCCGGCGCCGGCCTCGGCGGCAAGGCTCTCGCGCTCGGGCTGCCGCTGCGGGTCGACGACTACCCCGTCGCCCGCTCGATCAGCCACGAGTACGACGGACCGGTCGCCGCGGAGGGGCTGCGCTCGGTGCTCGCCGTCCCGGTGGTGGTGCACCGGCAGGTCCGCGCGGTCCTCTACGGCGCGGTACGCCAGCGCCTCGCCCTCGGCGATCGCCTGGTCGCGGCCGCCGTGGAGGCCGGCCGGGACCTGGAACGTCGCCTCACCGACCGGGAAACCGCGCGCGCGGCGCTGACCACGCTGCGGACCGCGGCCTCGCTCCGCCCGACCGACGGCCGGTCCGCACTCGGGTCGGAGTCGGGCGGGCCGGACTGGGAGCAGGTCCGGCAGGCACACGCCGAGCTGCGGGGGCTGCTCCGCCGGATCGACGACCCGGAGCTGCGGGACCGGCTCGACGCGGTGGCCGACCGGCTCGCCGGGGCGGTCAACCGGCCCGCGGGCTCTGCCGCCGTGCCGGTCGCGCTCTCGCCGCGGGAGACCGACGTGCTCGCCTGTGTCGCACTCGGCTGCACAAACGCCGACGTGGCCGACCAGCTCGGGCTCCGGCCCGAGACGGTCAAGAGCTACCTGCGCTCGGCGATGCGCAAACTCGGCGCGCACACCCGCCTGGAGGTCGTGGTCGCCGCCCGCCGCGCCGGACTCCTCCCGTAGGGCGCGACGATGAGCGGCTGGCGGCGACGGTGGGCGGGCGCGATGGTGCTCGCCGTCGTGCTGGCGATCGGCGCGGTGCCCATGGCGCGTGACCTGCTCGGCGGCGCGGCGGGGCAGGAGACCCGCATGGAGGCGTACGACCGCACCGACGACCCCCGCGTGATCGTCGCCCACATCACGACGCACCCGGAGTTCGCGGTGTCCAGGGTGACGACCGACGAGGACGACGGCTCCGTCGTCCTGCACGTGTCGGTTCGACCGCCGGGGCTCTGGTGGTCCGGCGGCGACGTGGGCGACGAGCGTCGCATCCGGGTCCGGCTCGACCGCCCGCTCGGGGAGCGGCAGGTGGTCGACGGCTACTCCGGCATGCCGGTCTCCGAACGCTGAGTCCGGGCGAGCCGGAACCAGGCGAGCCGTCCAGCCGGAGTGACGCAGCGTCCGGGTCAGTAAGGCCGGGAGGCGCTACGAATCTGATGACGTGAACGGATCACCTTCCGCTGCCCGGCAGACTCACCGATGCGTTTTCGTCATCAGACTCGTAGCAGCACCGCACTCCGCTCGCCGCCGGCCGGGCGCGCCCGCCTTCGTGCTCGATCCCCGCGTAGGTCACCACCTCTAGAGCGTCCTAGGAGGCTAGCCGTCCCTCCTCCAAGCCCGGCGTCGTGACAGCTGAGCTGGACATGCAGCCGTCCGCCGCCGGATCGGCCGCTACCACGACGGCTTCTCCCCCGACAGCGAGATGCACCGGGCGATCAGCGGTCAGCTCGACGGCAGCGGCGCTGGCCCGAGCTGCTGGCCAGCCTCAAGTGCCTGCTGGAGACCGGCGAGCCGCTGCCGGCCCCGCAGCCGGCCGGGGCCCCTGCGACCTGACCACCGCCAGCCGGGTCTGGTGGACGCCCTCGCGCAGCTCGTCGTCCCCCATCACCAGGTAGACCAGGGGGCAGTCCTGCGGGCCGGTGACGTCGAGCTGGCAGAGGGTGCAGGGCTCCCCCGGCCGGATCGGGCAGGTCGCGGCCGGTCGGGCCGCTCTGGTCGCGGTGCTCACATCTCCACGGTCCGCGACGGCGGGTGGTCCGTTCAGGGTCATTGGTCCCGAAATCCGCCGGCAGCGGCCCGCCTTGGGCGCAGCAGCCGGCCGAGCCGGAGCGGCGACGAGACGAGCCCGGGCGCCACGTGATCCGTGGCGCCCGGGCGGTCGGCCCTGCGATCAGGGGACCATCCAGCCCAGGACCGGGGAGCCCTGGAGCGCGACCAGGACGCACATGAACAGCAGCAGCACCAGGCTCCAGCCGAACACCTTCCGGAAGATCTCCCCCTCCCGGCCGGCCATGCCGACCGCGGCGGCGGCGATCGCCAGGTTCTGCGGGCTGATCATCTTGCCCAGCACACCGCCGGAGGAGTTGGCGGCCGCGAGGAGCACCGGGTCCAGCCCGGCCCGGGCCGCCGTCTGCACCTGCAACGCCCCGAACAGCGCGTTCGCGGAGGTGTCGGAACCGGTCACCGCGACGCCGATCCAGCCGAGGATCGCCGACAGGAAGACGAACACTCCACCGGCGGCGGCGAGGAACGCGCCGAGGGTGTTGGTCTGACCGGACTGGTTCATCACGTACGCCAGGGCGAGCACCGCCATCACCGTGACGATCGCGTAGCGCAGCTCGACGTAGGTGCGACCGTACGCGCGCAGCGCCCGGCCCGGCGAGACGCGCAGGATCAGCGCGGTGAGGATGCCGGCGAGGATCATCAGCGTGCCCGCGGCGGGCAGCCAGTTGAAGGTGAACGTCATCGACGACAGCGGCTTGCCGTTGCCGCCCAGGATGTCCAGCCCCGGCCACGGGAACTTGACCGTCCACGGCTCCTTCGCCAGAGCGTCCTTCACCGCGCCGAGGTTCGCGATGGAGAAGATCGCGATGATGATCAGGTAGGGCGCGTAGGCCCGGGCGACCTCGGCCGGGGTGTCGGCGATCCGCCGGCCGCCGGCCGTGGCGGCGCGCACCTGGTCCGTGGGCCGAGGCTCCAGGTCGCCGTCGCCGCGGTGCCGGCCGGCGGGAGCGGTCTCGTCGATGCGCGGATCACCCGGCGGGGTCTCCCCACCCGGTCCGTCCAGCGCCGGCGCGGCGGTGGTCGTACCGGAGCGGCTGCCGGCGGCGGCGCGGACCGTGCCGGGGCCGGCCAGCTCCGCCTCGACGGCCCCGCGGGCGGCCGGCACGGCGGCGGCCTCCGGCTCGCGGCCGAGGTCGGCGGGGGTCTCCGGGCGCCAGACCCGGACCAGCAGCACCACGGCGGCGGCGGAGACCAGCGCGGCGACGATGTCGGTCAACGGCACGGAGATGTAGTTCGACGCGACGAACTGCGCCAGACCGAAGCTCACGCCCGCGACCAGCGCGGCCGGCCAGGTCTGCCGGATGCCGCGCCGCCCGTCGACCAGGGCCACCAGCATCAGCGGTACGACCACCGCGAGGATCGGGGTCTGCCGACCGACCATGGCGCCGAGCGTGTCGACGGTGAGCCGAGGGTCGGGGTTGGCGCCACTGCTGACGCTGGCCAGCGTGACGATCGGGGTGGCGAGCGCACCGAACGCCACCGGCGCGGTGTTGGCCAGCAGCGCCACCGAGGCGGCGTGGATCGGGCGGAAACCGAGCGCCATCAGCATCACCACGGTGATCGCCACCGGCGTGCCGAAGCCGGCGAGGGCCTCCAGCAGCGCGCCGAAGCAGAACGCGATGATGATCGCCTGGATCCGCATGTCCGGGCTGACCCGTTCGAAGGAGCGGCGCAGGACGTCGAAGTGTCCGCTCTCGACGGTGAGGTTGTAGACCCAGATCGCGTTGATGACGATCCACAGGATCGGGAAGAAGCCGAAGGCCGCGCCCTCGGTGGCGGAGAGCACGGCCTGCCCGATCGGCATGGCGTAGACGGCGATGGCCACGATCAGGGCGACCACGAGGGAGGCCACGCCGGCCAGCCAGGCCTTGACCTTCATGACGCCGAGCAGGACGAAGAGGGTGAGCAGGGGTAGGACCGCGAAGATGGCCGAGAGCGCGACGGAGTCACCGACCGGATCGGTGACGACCTTGAACTGGTCGAACATGGGTCACCTCGACGCTATGGGGGACGGGGGTGAGCGGTGACGGTGGATCCCGCCGTCAGGACGGGGTCCGCTGGTGCAGCAACTCCTCGACGCCTCGTCCGCGGATCGAGGCGTCGAGGACCTGGGCGGTGTGTGCCAGCGCAATGTCGCCGCCGGCGCGGGTCACCGAGGCGGCGACCTGCATCAGGCAGCCGGGGTTGGCGGTGACGAGCAGCCGCGCCCCGGTGGCCAGTACGGTGCGGGCCTTGCGGTCGCCGAGTTCGGCGGCCGGCCCGGGATGGAGGATGTTCCAGATGCCCGCCGAGCCGCAGCAGATCTCCGGGTCGGCGATCTCCCGCAGCTCCAGCCCGGGGATGTCGCGCAGCAGCCGGCGGGGCTGGGCGCGGACGCCCTGGGCGTGGGCGAGGTGGCAGGCGTCGTGGTAGGCGACCGTCACCGGTAGCGGATGTCGGGTGGCGACCGGGCCCAGCTCGACCAGCACCTCGGAGAGGTCGCGGACCTTGCCGGCGAAGTCGGCGGCGAGCGCCGCGTACCGGGGGTCGTCCCGCAGCAGGTCGCCGTACTCCTTCAGGGTGGACCCGCAGCCGGCGGCGTTGACCACGAAGTAGTCGATGCCGGCGGCGGCGAACGTGTCCAGCATCCGGCGGGCGAAGCGGCTCGCCTCCTCCTCCCGTCCGTTGTGCACGCTGAGCGCACCGCAGCAGCCCTGCCGGTCGGGCAGGATCACAAGTTCGCAGCCCTCGGCGGCGAGCACCCGGGCGGTGGCGGCGTTCACCTCGGGAAAGAAGGCGCCCTGCACGCAGCCGGTGAGCATGCCCACCACGGCCCGCCGGGTGCCGACCGCGGGCACCCGCTGCGGCGGGCGAGCCGACCGGCCGAGCCGGGGGGCCAGCGACTCCAGTGTCGCCAGGGTAGGCGCCAGCCGGCGCAGCAGCCCGCTCCGGCGGACCAGGCGGGGCAGGCCGGTGGCCTGGTACGCCTGCAGCGGCCCGCGCAGCAGCCGCAGCCGTTTCCGGTACGGGAAGAGCGCGAAGATCGCTGCCCGCAGCGCCCGGTCCCGGGGGCCGCGACTGTGCCGCCGTTCGACCTGCTGGCGGGTGTCCTCGATGAGCCGGTCGTACTGGACGCCGGAGGGGCAGGCCGTCACGCAGGACATGCAGCCCAGGCAGCGGTCGAAGTGGGCGACCATCGACTCGGAGAGCGGCTCGCCCTCCAGCCCCTGCTTCATCAGGTAGATCCGCCCCCGGGGCGAGTCCATCTCCTCGCCCCAGAGCACGTAGGTCGGGCAGGTGGGCAGGCAGAATCCGCAGTGGACACAGTCGGCGACCAGCTCGGCGGCGGGTGGGTGGTGCGCGTCGAAGGCGCCTATGCCGGGCGGCTGGGCGGCCGCGCCGAGCACGTCGCGGGGGCCGCTGGCCGGTCGGCTCCCGCCGGGTGAGGTGACCGGGGTGGGGCCGGGCTGCTGGGGGATGGTCATCAGATCCCTCCGACGAATCGGCCGGGCGCCAGCCGGGCGTCCGGGTCGAAGCGCTGCTTGACCCGGCGCATCAGCTCCAGGCCGTGGACCGGCCCCCACAGGTCGACCCGGTCGCGCACCGGGGCGGGTGCGGTGAGCACCACCGTGTGGCCGCCGACGGCGGCGGTGTCCGCCCGCATCTCGTCGACCAGCGCGGCGACCCGCTCGGGTTCCGCCGTGCCGGGCAGGCCGGCGTAGAGG
>JBARAE010001076.1:0-9168 GCA_049791715.1 Micromonospora sp. | reverse complement strand
GCGGACGGCGCGGCGAGGGTGTGAAGGTCAGCCCGGAGCAGGTGGGCCGCCTCGCCGAGCCGAGGGTCGAGCCCGAGCGAGCGCCACCCGCCGCAGCTCGCGAGTCGCCGCTCCAGCGGTCGCCACGAGGCGAGCAGGGCGGCCAGCACAGACATCAGGTCGCTCCGCGACCGGATCCGGCCGGGCAGGTCCAGCAGGCGCTCCAGCGCGACATGCTCGTCCCGGGTGCCGGCGCGCAGCGCGGCCAGCATCGGGCAGGCCGGGTCGGGTCGCCCGGGATGAACCTGGTTCGGCATCGAGCAAGTATGCCCGCTGAGCTGGGCGGGAGCGGCGGCCCGGTCGCTCGCCGGCCCGCCGTCGCGTCAGCTGACCCGCCGGTACCGGCCGCCGCGGGTCTTCTGGGAGACCCCCCCGCCGGACGCCCGAGCGATACGCCCTCACGGAGCAGCTGATCCGCGGGCCCCCGACCCATGCGATTTCCGTTAGGCCGCCGGCCCGATCGGGGAACTGCAGGCCGATGGGCCGGAAGAGCTGGCCGAAATATGACGAACACATGACGGAAAACCACAGATCCATGACAGTTCTCGATCAGCGCCGTCATATTCGGGAACGAACGGTGACAGCGGATCGTCCACCTCCGGCGCCGCGTGAGGCGGAAGAAAAGCCCCAGATGGGCGCCGTATCAACCCGTCCACGTGTGGCTGAGGCAGGTCCGCGGTGCATGCGGATGACCAAATTCGATGCTTGTATGCCGTCAACTTCTGTGGGGATATCCACAAACCCTGCGGTCCGGACTGGATTTGCAACGGCGACGCGGGTAGGTTTCGCGGCCGGCCCTTGCGGGCTGTTGAATGTGACCGATATTGATATCGACGGACGAGACGCGAAGATGACACCACTGGCGCGACCCGCCAGCGGTTTTCATCGGAGAGGGGATCGTGCCCGCGCTCGCAGTGAAGTCGCTCTACAAAATATTCGGCAGTCGGACCGACGAGGCGGTGAAGCGCCTCGCCGCCGGCGCGCCCCGCGCCGAGGCGCTGGCCGGGCTGTCGGCCACGGCCGCCGTGATCGACGCGAACTTCGAGGTACGACCCGGCGAGATCTTCGTCGTGATGGGTCTTTCCGGCTCGGGGAAGTCCACGCTCATCCGGATGCTCAACGGTCTGCTCGAGCCGACGAGGGGCAGTGTGCAGATCGACGGGGTCGAGGTGACCACCCTCAAGCCGGCCGCGCTGCGCAAGCTGCGGCGCGAGAAGATCAGCATGGTCTTCCAGCACTTCGCCCTGATGCCCCATCGCACCGTGCTGGAGAACGCCGGGTACGCGCTGGAGGTCGCCGGCCGGCCCAAGCCCGAGCGCCGCGAGCGGGCCCTCGACGCCCTGCGCATGGTGGGCCTGGAGGAGTGGGCGGACAAGCTGCCGCGCGATCTCTCCGGCGGCATGCGGCAGCGGGTCGGGCTCGCCCGGGCGCTGGCTGCGGGGACCGACATCCTGTTGATGGACGAGGCATTCTCAGCGCTGGACCCGCTGATCCGCCGTGAGGTCCAGGACCAACTCCTGGAGCTGCAGGCCGAGCTGGGCAAGACCATCGTCTTCATCACCCACGATCTCAACGAGGCGATGCGCCTCGGTGACCGCATCGCGGTGATGCGGGACGGCCGGATCGTGCAGATCGGCACCGCCGAGCAGATCCTCACCGACCCGGCCAACGACTACGTCGCCCAGTTCGTCGCGGACGTCGACCGCACCCGGATCCTCACCGCCTCGTCGGTGATGGAGAAGCCGCACAACGTCCTGGACCTCAACGTGGGTCCGCGGGTGGCGGCCCGCGCGCTGCGGGAGAGCCAGACCTCTGTGGTCTACGTGACCGGTCCGATGAAACGGTTCCTCGGCACGGTCACCGAGGACGAGGTCCTGCGAGCGCTACGCGAGGGCCGACAGAACCTCGACGGGTACGTCTCCACCGAGCAGGTGCGCACGGTGTCCGAGGACACGGCCGTGGCGGACCTGTTCGCCGACTGCGCGGAGAGCGTGCACCCGTTGGCGGTGCTGGACGCGAGGGGTCGGCTGGCCGGTGTCATCCCGCGGATCACGTTGCTCAGCGCCCTGGCCAGCACGGGCCCCGAGGAGAGCACGGGCACGGATGAGGTACCGGCCGGGTTCGAAGAGTCTCCCGTCGGCCAGCCGTCCGTACCGGCGCCCCAGGCCCCGTCCGAACCGATTGCCGTGAAGGGAGAGCCGGTATGAGCTTGACGCAGTCGCCGCTCGACGCCGAGCTGCCCCGGGTGCCACTGGGCGCGTGGATCGAGTCGGCCGTCGACTGGGCCACGGGCAGCCTCGGACCCGTCTTCGACTCAATCGCGGCCGTGGTTGACACCCTGGTCCGGCCGCTGAGCGATCTGCTGACCACCGTGCCCGCGGTCGTGATCGTGCTGATCCTCGCCGGACTGGGCTGGTGGCTGCGCAGCTGGAAGTTCGGCCTCGGCACGGTGGTCGGGCTGGGTCTGGTGGCGGGGATGCCGTACTGGGAGGAGACGATGAGGACGCTGGCGCAGGTTCTGGTGGCCAGCGCTCTCGCCCTGCTGCTGGCGATCCCGCTGGGCGTCCTCGTCGCCGAGAGCCGGCGGGCCTCCGCCGTGGCCCGGCCGGTGCTGGACCTGATGCAGACCCTGCCGGCGTTCGTCTACCTGATCCCGGCGATCTTCTTCTTCGGCATCGGCACCGTGCCCGGCGTGCTGGCCACCCTGGTGTTCAGCATGCCTCCCGGCGTACGCCTGACCGAGCTGGGACTGCGCCAGGTCGACAAGGAGATCGTCCAGGCCGCGGAGTCGTTCGGCGCACCACCGTGGATGGTGTTGCTCCGGACGAAGATCCCGCTGGCCCTGCCGACGATCATGACCGGGGTCAACCAGGTCATCATGCTGGCCCTGTCCATGGTGGTCATCGCCGGCATGGTCGGCGCCGGCGGCCTGGGCGACGTGATCATGTTCGCGCTCTCCCAGGTCGAGGTCGGCAGCGGCTTCGAGGGCGGGATGGCCGTCGTGGTCCTGGCCGTCGTGCTCGACCGGCTCACCGATTCGGTGGGCGACCGGTTCCCCTCCGCACGGGCGCAGCGACTCGCCCGGGAGGCCTGACCCCAACTAGAGGCAATCCCGCCGGTGCCGTCTGTCGCTACGCGGTTCCGCCGGCTGCCCGTAAACAGGTAAGAGAGGAATTTCTCGTGTTCACCCCTATGAAGCGCGTCATCGCGCTGGCGGTAACCGCCGCCCTGGCCCTTGGCGGTGCCGCCGCCTGCGGTGAGGACTCCGGCGGCTCGTCCGGCGGCAGCAAGAAGATCACCATCGGCTACATGGCGTGGGACGAGGCGGTCGCCGCCTCCCACCTGTGGAAGGACATCCTCGAGGAGAAGGGCTACCAGGTCCAGCTCAAGAACCTGGAGGCCGGTCTCGTCTACGGCGGGCTCGCCAACGGGGACATCGACCTGTTCCTCGACGGCTGGCTGCCCCAGACGCACGCGTCCTACATGGAGAAGTACGGCGACAAGCTGGAGAAGCTCGGCGTCTGGTACGACGACGCCAGCCTCAGCATCGCGGTGCCCAAGTACGTCGACGGCGTCGACTCACTGGAGGACCTGGCCGGCAAGGCCGACATGTTCGGGGGTGAGATGGTCGGCATCGAGCCGGGCGCGGGCCTGACCAAGGCCACCCAGGAGAAGGTCCTTCCCGGCTACGGCCTGGACGGCTCCATGAAGCTGAAGACCTCCTCGACGCCGGCCATGCTGGCCGCCCTGGACGGCGCGGTCGCCGCGAAGAAGCCGATCGTGGTCACCCTCTGGCACCCGCACTGGGCCTACGCCAAGTACGAGCTGAAGGACCTCGCCGACCCGAAGGGCACCCTCGGCCAGGCGGAGCAGATCAACACCCTTGCCCGCAAGGGCTTCGGCAAGGACTTCCCCGACGTCACCGCGATGCTGAAGCAGTTCAAGATGAACGGCGAGCAGCTCGCGTCGCTGGAGGACCTGATGTTCAACACGTACAAGGGCAACGAGGTTAAGGCCGTCGACGAGTGGCTGAAGGCCAACCCGGACTACCTCAAGACGCTCGCCTGAGCCGACCCGCTCAACGACGAGGGGCCCCGCCGGTGGCGGGTCCCCTCGTCGTCCTCCATGGAAATCCATCCGCGCCGGAACAGTCGTGCTGCTCGGATGACTCTGGCCAGAAGTCGATCCGCATCACGATGCGCCGACGCGTGGGCCGGCTGACCTCGGCGAACCCGGCGTCCTCGACGACGCTGCGGCTGCCGACGTAGAGCTCGCCCCAGGTGATCTGCTGTCCCGGCAGGGTGAGCATCGGGTACCCCTCGATGGCCCGCGCGCCGCGCTCGCCGGCGAAGTCGACCGCCGCGGCGGCGAGCGCACCGCTGACGCCCCAGCGCCGGAACCCCACGCGGGTGACGAAGCACGTCACGGCCCAGACGCCGGCGTCGGCCGGATCCTCGTCGCGGCCCGCCCAGACGACGCGACTGCCCAGCAGGTGCAGGTAGACCGAGCGCGGCTCGACGGCGCACCCAGCCGGCCGGCTCGCCGTCGAGGTAGGCGACCAGGCCGCTCGTCCCGTCAGCGCCCGGCTCGCCGCACGCGGTCTGTTCGCGCAGTCGCCGGGCGCGTTCGTCGACCGGGAGCGACCGCCACTCGGCAGGTGCGGTCTGGAACCACTGACACTGGCACCGGGCGGCGTTGCCCCGCTTGCCGAAGATGGCCTGCAGGTCGTCCCAGCTCGCCTCGTTGGCGGGGGCGACGGAGATCGGGGTGTCCGTCAGACGGCTCGTACGCGCCATCGTTCAGTCGCGGCTCGTCGCGGCGGCCACGCAGACCTCGTTGCCCTCGGCATCGGCCAGCACCCACCACGACGGCGCGTACTCGTCGGTCACCAGGCTACGTGAGCCGATACACCCCACCTTGGGCGTAGCGCCTCCCGGCGCGCAATCGTCGACCCGAGCAGGTGTTCACTTACCCACCGCTGGTGACGCACTGTGACGCCCGGTCGGCGGTGGTTGAGCGCGTTGCTCCGCTCTCGATCTCGCCACCTCGCCATGATCTCGGCCTGGGGCCGGAAACCTGCTTGAACCGCCGAGAGCCCATTTCCGAGGTGGGGCGGGCGGGACTCGAACCCGCGACCGAGGGATTATGAGTCCCCTGCTCTAACCCGCTGAGCTACCGCCCCGCTACCGCGCCGGATCGTAACCCGCCCGGCGGATCACCGGCCACCACGAAACGTGCGGTATCTCAGCGTCGCCGCCGCCGCACCAGCACGATGGGCAACGCGAGAATAACAGTGAGCACCCAGCAGACCACGATCACGCCCCACAGCGAGCCGTCGTCACCGTCCGACTCGTCGGCGAGGAACATGCTGACGGTCAGCAGCAGGCTGATCCCGCCGAGGCCGAGGGTGGCCAGGGCGCTGACCGCCATCACCGGGATCTCCCACCACACGCGCTGCACCGGGGCGGACGGCTGCGGTGACTGCCGGCGGTTGACGGCCGCGTACGGCTGGGGGATCTGCTCCGGCGGCCGGGCCGGCATGGGGAGGCGGCGGTCGGCGGGCACCTGCTGGTCGATCAGGTGGATGGCGCCGGGGTGCAGGTCGTACAGGGTCGGCTCGACGTGCACGGAGATGGCGTCGTAGCCGATCAGCCGGCGGGCGCCGTCGGGCCAGGCGAGGATGGCGGCGCATTCGGCGTATCGGACGGTCTGCGGGCCGCCGGGGCCGACGTAGCTCACCCCGTCGACGCCGACCACGAGCTGGCCCTCGCCGACGCGCTCCTGGTACCCGGTGCCGGTCACCGCGTGGGTGGAGCAGGTCGGGGCCTCGGTGAAGCCGGCCCAGTCCGCGGTGTGGCACTCGGGCACCATGAGCAGCGCGCTGGAATGGACCTCCTGCACCACCTCATGCAGGTCGGCCAGGGTGACCGCCTTCAGCTCCGCCCGCAGCTCGTCGACGGTGCGGTTCGGCTCACCGGTCAGCAGGTTGAGTGCGCAGCTGGGCAGCCGGTCCGCATCCACCTCGGCGCCGGCCAGGGAGTCCTCCCGCTGGGCCAGCGCGGCGTCCAGATCGGCCTGTTCGATCCGGCCGACCCGCAGCTTGGCCAGCACGTCGATGAAACCGCCCAGCACGGCGTCCTGCTTCTCCGGCAGCGCGTCGGCGAGCGCCCGCAGGCTGGCGTACCCGTCGCCGCGCGGCTCGTAGGCGGTGGTGATCGCGTACGACAGGCCGTCCTCCTGCCGCAGCGACCGGAACATCTCGCGCTCCAGCACGTCGCCGAAGACGCTCGCGGCGGTCCGGCGTCGCACGACCGAGTCCAGCACCACGGCCCGCGAGCCGTTGGCGAAGTACGCGGGGGTCTGTGGCAGAGCCGACGATGCGGCCGGCACCGGCTGCCGTACGCCGGTGGGCAGCGCCAGCCGCAGCCCGGCCGGCACCCGGTCACCGGCGATCCACAGCACCGCGTTCTCCCGGGTGAACCAGTTGGCCGCCCAGTACCGCAGGTCGTGCTCCGTCAGGGTGGGCAGGCCGAACTCCGCGAAGCTCACCATCCCGTGGTCGCGGGCGCCGTACCGCCACAGCGGGATGTCCCGGGCCGCCGGCTTGCCCCGGCTGCTCGACTCCGTCCGCAGGATCTCCTTCTCCACCTCCAGCCGGGCTATCGGCAGGTCATGGATGGTGCGACAGAGGGCGGTGAGGAAGCCCGCGATGTCCGCCTCGGAGCCCTGCATGTAGAAGGAGGTCCAGGTGGAGGCGGTGGTCCCGTTGTAGTGGTAGTCGGCCAGCCCGAGCGGCGCCAGCGCGAGGTGTTCGAGCAGGTGGGTGATGCCCCGGCGGGGCAGCGTCTCGTCGGCGGTCCCGACCCGGAAGGTCAGTCCGGCGCGCATCGGGCCGGCGGTGGGGGCGAGCAGCGTGGGCACCCCGTCCACGTCCAGCTGGCGGATCACCGGAGGCCACCCTTCGCGTACGCCTCGGCGCGGAAGTTGTCCAGCACCTGGGTTCCGCCCAGGTAGGACCACGGGTACTCGCTGCCCAGGTGCCCGAGTGCGGCGAACTGGGCGGCCGCGGCCTGCCACTGGTCCATCAGCCCGAACCAGAAGACGAAGACCGACCGGGTGGAGACCCAACCGGGTTCGTGCCGGAAGTGGGGGTGGAGCACCGAGCGCTGCGCGGCCGTCCAGATGTCCTGGACCACCCGCGGGTCCCGGACGTACGCGGTCCGTTCGCCATCGGTGTCGAAGCTGATGAATCGCTCCAGGTGCGCCTCGGCGAGCAGGGCGGCGTTCTGCGCGCCCTCAGGGGCGGCGAGCATGCACTCCCGGGCGAAGTCGAACGCCTTCTCCCACGTGCCCCCCCACTTCGGGCAGAGCTGCTGGAAGAGCCGCGATTGCGCCGGCATGTGGTGCGGGGCGTACCGGGCGAGCCGGTCGTAGCGGCGGCGGGCCTCGGCCAGCCCCAGCTCCAGGCCCATGGCGGTGGTCAGCCGCTCCTCCCAGGCGATCACGTTGCCGGGGTCGCGGGCGCAGACGTCGATGAGGATCTGCTCCGCCTGCCGGAGGTGCTCGTGGAGCTGGGCGAACTGCTCCCGGCTGACGTGCTTCGCCTGCTTGTCGGTGCGGATCGCCCAACCGACCTGGACCAGGTGCGCGGCGAGCATCGTCGCGGCCACCACGTCTCCCGGGTACTGGGCCAGGACCGTCCGGAGGAACTGGCCGGTTCCGGGGTCCTCGTCGACGATCCCGATGAGGAACGACCGGTTGGCCCAGTCCCGGGGGTCGAGCAACTGGCGCACCCGGGCCCAGTCCCACCCGCTCAGCGCCGCTCGCATCTCGGTGACCTCGGGAAACGCGGCGGCCGGGTCGAAGTCGATCGGCGGGAGGGATGCGGGCATGGCGGCGATCATAGGTGATCACGGAGAGGCCGCGGCTCGTCCGTCCAGTTGGGAACCGTCCGTCAGCTGGGGCGGAGCGCGGCGAGGACCTCCCCGGCGGTACGCCACCCGCTGGCCAGCGCGCCCTGGATGGAGGGGCTGTCCCGGTGGTCACCGGCGACGAAGAGCCCCTCACCGAACGAGACCGGTTTGCGTAGCCGCCCCTGCGGTGGTGGGGCGGCGGGCAGCGCGTTCGGGATGGAGACGGTGGTCAGATGCGTCCAGTCGGCGGTGGAGCGCCCGTACAGTCGCTCCAGCTCGCCGCGGATCGCCGGCTCGGGCGGTGCCTGCGGGCCCACCACGGAGGTGGCCACCAGGTGTTTCCCGGCCGGCGCGTACGTCGGCGCGGCGTGGCTGATCACCACCGTGTTGGCGACCAGTTCCCGCCGGTCGCCGTCGACCAGCAGGATCGGCTCGTCCAGCGGCGGCGTGTCGGTGCTGTGGTAGTAGGTCGTGTAGCTGTGCATGCGTACCCGACCGAGCTCCGGCAGCAGCGTGGCCGCGGCTGGCGGATCGACCGCGACCACGACGGCGCGGCAGGCGATGTCGCCGGCCTGGGTGCGGACCCGGCCGGGTGCGACCTCGGCGACCGGGGTGTCCAGCTCGATCAGGTCGGCCGGTAGCGGCTCGGCGATGGCCCGGGGCAACGCGGCCATGCCGCGGGCAGGCAGGCCGATCCGGCCGCGGGCGAAGGAGCGCAGCACCATCGCGAGGATGTGGCTGGACGTCTCCAGCTCCCGGTCGATGAAGACGCCGGAGAGGAACGGCCGGAGCAGCTCCTCGATGATCGCGTCGGAGAGGCCGGCCCGGCGCAGCGCCGCCTCGCTGGTGGTCTCCGGGGCGTTGAGCAGCCGGCTCACCGGCAGGGTGGCGCAGCCGGTGGCGAGGGCGGCGAAGCGCAGCCGGTCCAGCAGGGAGCCGACGCCGGCGGTCGCCGTGCGGGGCGCGCCGGTGGGTTCGCGCAGCGGGTTGACCAGCCGGTCCAGCCGGTCACCCCGGCGGACCAGCACACCCGAGGTGAACGTGCCCAGGTCGAGCCGGTCCACGTTCAGCAGGGTGCCGAGTCGGGGGTAGGCGGTGTTGAGCACCTGGAAGCCGCGGTCGAGCAGGTAGCCGTCGACCTCGTCGGTGGCCACCCGGCCGCCGAGCCGGTCGCCGGCCTCCAGCAGCCGCCATGGCACGCCGGCCCGGTGCAGCC
>JBARAE010001075.1:0-6792 GCA_049791715.1 Micromonospora sp. | reverse complement strand
GTCGTCGGCGGCCGGCTGGAACGGGCCGACCGGGTCGTCGTCGTCGAACGACTCCAGGTCGACCGGGGTGCCGACCTCGCTGACCATGACCACGCCGTCGAGCGGTTCGAGCTCCGGGACGTCCAGGGCGCTGAGCGAGCCGTCGCCGCTCTGCAGCAGCTCCAGCACCGCCTCGCCGACCCCCTCGACCGGCGCCGGCTCCTCCTCTTCGGGGGTGCCCTCGCGGCGGGCCGCCTCGGCGGCGCGGATCAGGGCGGCGACGCTCGGCACCCGGTAGTCCCGGCGCTGCCGCACCGAGATCACCCGCGGGTGCGGGTCGGTCGCCTCGACCCCCTCGACGCCGCCGAAGCGCTCGTCGGCCTCGTTCGGGTCGATCGCCTGGACGTCCCAGGGGGTGACCTCGCCGAAGACGTCGAGCAGCTGCTCGTCGTACTCGTAGGAGGCGTTGTTCAACGCGACGTACGCCTGCCAGACGTCGTCGTCGTCGATCCGCCCCTGGGCGGCGCGGACGGCGGCCAGGTGGGCACGGGCCGCGTCGATCACCCGCTCGAGGGCGGCGTCCAGCTCACCGTGCTGGTCGGTCATGTGAGGCAGTCCCTTCGCGATGGGGGAGGATCCGCGCCGGCGGTGACGCCGGGGACACGGTTAGCAGCTGCGGAGAAACCGGTCGAGAACCCGCACGCCGAACTGTAGCCCGTCCACCGGGACCCGCTCGTCGATGCCGTGGAACAGGCCGGAGAAATTGAGGTCGGCCGGCAGCCGCAGCGGCGCGAACCCGAAGCAGCGGATGCCGAGTTGGGAGAAGGCCTTGGCGTCGGTCCCGCCGGAGAGCATGTACGGCACCGGCCGGGCACCCGGGTCCTCGGCGCGCAGCGCCCCCGACATGGCGGCCACCAGGTCGCCGTCGAAGGTGGTCTCCAGCGCGGGCTGGCGCTGGATGTACTCGATGTCGATGTCCGGGCCGATCAGCTCGCGCAGCTGCGCCTCCAGCATCTCGGACTGGCCGGGCAGGCTGCGGCAGTCGATGGTGGCGGTGGCCCGACCGGGGATGACGTTGTCCTTGTAGCCGGCGGCCAGGCGGGTCGGGTTGGCGGTGCTGCGGATCGTCGCGCCGATGATGTTGGCGATCGGGCCGAGCTTGGCGATGGCGGTCTCCGGGTCGTCCGGGTCCACGTCCACCCCGAGCACCTCGGAGACCTCCTCGAGGAAGGCCCGCACGGTGTCGGTGACGGTCACCGGGAAGCGGTGCCGGCCGATCCGGGCGACCGCCTCGGCGAGTGCGGTCACCGCGTTGTCGTCGTGGATGAACGACCCGTGCCCGGGTCGGCCCTTGGCGTGCAGCCGCAGCCAGTCGATGCCCTTCTCGGCGGTCTCGATGAGGTAGAGCCGCTGCTGCTCGTTGACCGAGTAGGAGAAGCCGCCGACCTCGCCGATCGCCTCGGTGCAACCGTCGAAGAGGCCGCGGTGCCGCTGGGCCAGGAAGTGGGCGCCGTAGTCGCTGCCGGCCTCCTCGTCGGCGGTGAAGGCGAGGACGATGTCCCGGGGCGGTCGGACCCCGGTGCGCTGCCAGCCGCGGACCACGGCGAGCACCATCGCGTCGAAGTCCTTCATGTCGATCGCGCCGCGGCCCCACAGGTAGCCGTCGCGGATCTCGCCGGAGAACGGGTGCACCGACCACTCGTCCGGGTCGGCGGGGACCACGTCGAGGTGCCCGTGCACCAGCAGCGCGTCACGTCCCGGGTCGGCGCCGGGGATCCGCGCCACCAGGTTGGCCCGGCCGGGCGCGGACTCATGGATCTCCGGGTCGATGCCGACCTCGGCCAGCTTCTCGGCGACGTACTCGGCGGCGCGGCGTTCCCCGACGCTGGTGTCGTTGTCCCCCGTGTTGGTGGTGTCGATGCGCAGCAGGTCGCGGCAGAGGTCGACGACCTCGTCGGTGGGGTCCGGTCGGGCGGAGGCGGCGTCGCTCGTCATCGGTTCTTCATACCAGTCCGGGCCGGTGCCGCGTTCGCCCCGCCCGCCCCGGCGGTCGGTGCGGTTTCGCGCGCGGAGCGGCCGGGTACCGCCGCTGGCGTCCGAGCACCGCCCAGCGTAGCGCGACCCCGCCCCCACGGGACGCGCCGGCACCCCCGTCGAGGAGGTCACCATGACCGTCCCCCTGCCCCCGCTGCCGCCCGCCGCCGACGACGCGTACCGGCCCGGCGGACGAAGCCTGGCCGACCTCGTGGACCGGGAGCACCGGCAACTGCTCGGCCTGGTCGAGCAGGTCACCGACCCGGGCCTGGCGGTGGAGCGCCGCCGGGAGGCGGTGGACGTGCTCACCGCCGCGGTGTCCCGGCACCTGTCCGCCGAGGAGCAGTACCTCTTCCCCGCCGCCCGCGCGGCGGTGCCGCAGAGCGCCGAGCTGGTCGACCGGGAGATCGAGGCGGACGCCGCCCTGCTGACCGCCCTCAAGGGACTGTCCGGCTCGGACGATCCGGCGCTGACCGAGGTGGCCGATCGGGTACGCCGGCACGTCAGCCGAGTGGCCGCGCTGGTCCTGCCGCTGCGGGAGGTGGCCACCGACGCGGAGCTGATCCGGCTGGGCAACCGGTGGGAGATCGCCGAGGAGGCCGCCCCGACCCGGCCGCATCCGGGCACCCCGGCCACCCCGCCGTGGAACAAGATCGTGGAGCCGGCGGTCGGCGTGATCGACAAGCTGCGCGACGTGGTGACCGGGCGTCGGACCCACCTGTCCGACCTGGAACGGCAGCCCAAGGCCTGACGGCCGACACGCATCGGGGAGGGCCGATGCATCCGGACCCTTCCCCCGAGCGGTGCGTGGCCCTACCGTCACCGTATGAATCTGGAGCTGCGACACCTGCGGGTGGTGTGCGCGATCGCGGAGACGGGGAGCGTGACCAAGGCGGCCTCGACACTCGGCCTGGCCCAGCCGGCCCTGACCGCGCAGCTCCAGCGCATCGAACGCGCCCTCGGCGGCCCGCTGTTCGAGCGGGACCGCCGTGGCGCCCGCCCCACCGCCCTGGGCGAGCTGGTGCTGGACCGGGCCCGGGTGCTGCTGCCGGCGATGAAGGGACTGCAGGACGAGGCGGCGCGGCTCGCCGGCGCGGGCGACCCGCTGAGCCGGTACCGGTTCGGCGGCGTCAACAGCCCGATCCTCGGCCGGCTGGTGCACCGGCTCGCCGCCGAGCAGCCCGAGGTGCAGATCAGCACGTACGCCTCGTGGTCGGCGGACGAGCTGGCCCAACTGGTGGCCGGCGGGCGGCTCGACTTCGCGCTCACCGGCGTGTGCGGTGACGCGGCGCCCCCGACCGAGTTCGGGCTGAGCTGGCGGGAGGTCGCCGTCGACCCGGTGTTCGTCCTGCTGCCGCAGACGCATCCGATGGCCGACCGGAACGAGGTGGGCCTGGCCGACCTGCGACGGGAGCAGTGGGTGGCCGCACCCGGCGACGGCTGCTTCGGGGACTGTTTCGCCGCCGCCTGCGCCCGCGCCGGATTCACCCCGCGCAAGGTGTACGAGGCGGACGTGCGCGGCTGCCTGGACCTGGTCGACGCCGGCGAGGCGGTGGCGCTCTGCCAGGCCACCTTCCGTACGGTCGCCGGGCTGGTCACCCGGCGGCTGGCCGGGATCCCGCTGCGCTGGCGGCTGCTGCTCGGCTGGCATCCGGACGCGCCGGCGGCCGACGTCGCCGAGGCGGTGCGGGAGACGGCGGTGGCGGCGTACACCGACTCGCTGGCCGCGCACCCCGACTACCTGGCCTGGCTGCTCCGCCATCCGGACTTCGGCGCCCAGCCCTCGCCGGCCGGCGGGGTGCGAACGGCCTGACGGCGGGTATCAGCCCTGCATGACCGATCTCTACCCGGCCGCGGACCAGCGGGAGCTGCTGCGTCAGGCGGCTGCCACGCACACCGCCGCCTCCCAGGACGTCGAGACCTTTCTGCGCCGCCTGCCGGAGGTGCCGGAACCGGCCGACATCACCGAGTACGCCAACCTGCTCAGCCGGGAGGAACGCGCCCGTGCCGACCGGCAGGCCGCCGCCGACGCCGCCGGTCTGCAACTGCCGAGCATGGAGTCGGAGTAACCGCACGCCGCGGCACCCGGGATGCTCCCGGGTGCCGTCGCGTTGCCTCGGTCAGCGTTCGATCAGGACGTCGTGGCCGAGGTCGAGCAGGGAGTGCCGCCACTCGTTGTCCGTGTTGCCCCCGCTCGGTCTGGCGTCGATCAGGGACTGGATCCGGTCGACGGCTTCCTGCATCACCTCGATGTCCTCCCGGGTCAGGTCGACCTTGCGCTTGCTCAGCACCCGCAGGATGTGTCGGCCGGGCTCGGGCAGGCCCATGTCGGGGTCGGGACCGAACGTCTCCTCCCCCGAACCCCGGGTCAGCAGCCACTGACGCAACTGCTCGGAGGGCACGTTCACCAGCGCGTGGAAGTCGTCCCACAGGACGTCCACCTCGGGGTCGATCCGCTGCTCTCGCGCCATCACGCCTCCTCTTCCCGTGGCCCGGCCGCCCCCGGCTCGCCGTCGTCGGTCTGCTCCTTCACGCCCTCCGGCGGCACCTTGACCCGGGACGGATTCGCCGTGGGTGGGGTCACGATCGGTTCACTCCGCTCGGTGTCCTCCCGGGTCTCCTCCGGTTCCGTCATGTCCGCCCTCCGGTTCATCTGGGATGGGACGTGGTGGCCGCGGTGTAGCCGCGGTCACCGGCGGCCACGTCGAACGCGAGTTGTCCGTCCCGCGCGTCGACGGTGACCTTCTGCCCGGGCGAGATGCCGTTCTCCAGGAGCATCCGGGAGAGCCGGTTGTCGACCTCCCGCTGGATCACTCGGCGCAGCGGTCGGGCACCGAACTCCGGCTGGTAGCCGTGCTCGGCGAGCCAGTCGATACCGGCGGTGGTGAAGTCCACCTGGATGTCCTGCGCGTGCAGGCGGCGGCGGGTCTCCTCCAGCATCAGCTCGGTGATCTCGCGCAACTGCTCGGCCTCGAGGCGCTGGAAGATGATGATCTCGTCGATGCGGTTGAGGAACTCCGGCCGGAAGTTCTCCTGCAGCCGCCGCATCAGCCGCTCGCGGAGCTCGTTGGCCTCCTGTGCGCTGCCCTCCCCGGCGGTGGCGAAGCCGACCGCGCGCTGGGTACCGGTG
Organism: Micromonospora sp.; assembly: GCA_049791715.1. Classification (GTDB taxonomy): domain Bacteria; phylum Actinomycetota; class Actinomycetes; order Mycobacteriales; family Micromonosporaceae; genus Micromonospora. The sequence goes on along the minus strand of JBARAE010001075.1, from coordinate 1,649 downwards.
ATCAACTCCGAACCGAGGTTGCTCGTCATGATCAGGACGGTGTTCTTGAAGTTCACGGTCCGACCCTGGCTGTCGGTGAGCCGGCCCTCGTCGAGCACCTGGAGCAGGATGTTGAACACATCCGGGTGCGCCTTCTCGATCTCGTCGAGCAGCACCACCGCGTACGGGCGGCGGCGGACAGCCTCCGTGAGCTGGCCCGCCTCCTCGTAGCCGACGTACCCGGGCGGTGCTCCGACGAGCCGGCTGACCGTGTGCCGTTCCTGGAACTCGCTCATGTCCAGCCGGACCATCCGATCCGACTCGCCGAAGAGCGCCTCCGCGAGGGCCCGGGCCAGCTCGGTCTTGCCGACGCCGGTCGGGCCGAGGAAGAGGAAGCTGCCCATCGGCCGGTTCGGGTCGGCCAGCCCGGTACGCGACCGGCGGACCGCCTCGGCCACCGCGCTGACCGCGTCGCTCTGCCCGACCACGCGCTCGTGCAGGTGCCCTTCCAGCCGCAGCAGCCGGTCCCGCTCCTCCTCGGTGAGCTGGTTGATCGGGATGCCGGTGGCCCGGGAGACCACCTCGGCGATCTCCTGCGGCCCGACCGAGGGCACGTGGTTGGTGTCCCCGTCGCCCCGGGCGCGGCGGATCTGCTCCTCCAGCTCGCCGATCCGGTCGCGCAATGTGGACGCCCGCTCGTACTGCTCGTCGGCGACGGCCTGCTCCTTGTCCCGGCGTACCTCGTCGAGCTGCTGCTCCAGCTCCCGCACGTCCGCGGCGGGCGTGCGGGTGCGCAGCCGGACCCGGGCGCCGGCCTGGTCGATGAGGTCGATCGCCTTGTCCGGCAGGAACCGGTCGGTGACGTACCGGTCGGACAGCTCGGCCGCGGCCACCAGCGCCTCGTCGGTGAAGCGGACCTGGTGGTGCGCCTCGTACCGGTCGCGCAGGCCGCGCAGGATGGTGACGGTGTCCTCGACGCTCGGCTCGGGGACGAAGACCGGCTGGAACCGGCGGGCCAACGCGGCGTCCTTCTCGATGCTGCGCCGGTACTCGTCCAGCGTGGTCGCGCCGATCACCCGCAGCTCGCCCCGCGCCAGGGCCGGCTTGAGCATGTTGGACGCGTCCATGCCGCCCTCGCTGCCGGCGCCGCCCGCGCCGACCAGGGTGTGGATCTCGTCCAGGAAGATGATCAGCTCGTCCTTGTGCGACCGGATCTCGTCGATGACCTTCTTCAGTCGTTCCTCGAAGTCGCCGCGGTAGCGGGTGCCGGCGACCAGCCCGGGCAGGTCGAGCTGCACCACCCGCTTGCCGAGCAGGGTCTGCGGCACGTCGCCGTCGCAGATCCGCTCGGCCAGCCCCTCGACGATGGCGGTCTTGCCGACGCCCGCCTCCCCGATCAGCACCGGGTTGTTCTTGGTCCGGCGGGAGAGGATCTCGACCGCCTGTTCGATCTCGTCGGACCGCCCGATGACCGGGTCGATCTGGTCCATCCGGGCCAGGTCGGTGAGGTCCTGGCCGTACTGGTCGAGGGTGGGGGTGCCGCGGTCCGGCCGCGGACCCGGCATGGTGCCGCGTTCGGCGCTGGCCGCCTGCAGCGACTCCGGCTGGATCCGGCCGGCGGCGAGCATCCGGCCGGCCGGCGACTCCGGGTTGAGCGGCAGGGCCATCAG
>JBARAE010001074.1:0-11600 GCA_049791715.1 Micromonospora sp. | reverse complement strand
GTCGTCGGCGGGGCGGCCCACGGTTCCGCCGACGGTTCGGGCCACGCCGACGGTTCCGCTGGGCGAGAGCGTGCCGCGCGTCGCGAGACGAGCACACCGCGTAGCGGTAGGGTCGGCGGACGTCCGGGACGTCCTGTGTGGAGGGTGCGGTGAACGACGCGCTGCGGGTCGCCATGGCCGAGGCGGGCGAGACGGCGGAGTCCCTGGCCGAGCGGGTCGGCGTGGACCCGAAGACGGCGGCCCGCTGGGTGACCCCGGGACGGGTCCCGCATCCCCGGCACCGGTCGGCGGTGTCCCGGGCGCTCGGCCGGGAGGCCGGTGAGCTGTGGCCGGAGGTGGTCCGCCGCCGCGAGCCCGCGTGGTTCCGCCCCTGGGCGGAGGTCGAACGGGAGGCCACCTCGCTGCGCTCGTTCCAGCCCTCCGTGCTGCCGGGCCTGCTCCAAACCGAGGCGTACGCGCACGCGGTGCTGAGCAGCGGGCCGCTGGCCGACGACGAGGTGGAGGGTTACGTGGCCGCCCGGGTGGCCCGGCAGGCGGCGGTCTTCGACCGGCCCCGCCCGCCGCTGGCCGTCTTCGTGGTGGACGAGGCCGCGCTGCGCCGCGGCGAGCCCGAGATCATGCAACCACAGCTCAACCACCTGATCGCCATGGCGGGACGTCCGCGCGTCCTGCTGCACGTGCTGCCGTTGCGGGCGGGCTTCCATCCCGGCCAGGCCGGCCCGTTCGTCATCGCCAGCCTGGACGACGGCGCCGAGGTGGCCTACCTGGACGATCAGGCCGCCGGCCGGATGACCAAGGACGTTGCTCCACTGTGGCTAATCTGGGACACTCTCAGGTCGGTGGCGCTCCCGCGTGACCAGTCCATCCAGCTCCTGAAGGGGCGATCATGGCTGACCTGACCGGCGCCCGCTGGCGCACCAGCACCCGCAGCAGCTCCAACGGCGGTGACTGCGTCGAGGTCGCCGACAACCTGCCCGGCGTCGTGCTCGTCCGCGACTCCAAGGACCGCACCGGCGGCACTCTGACCTTCGCGCCGGGGGCCTGGCGCGCCTTCGTCGGTCAGCTCACCGACCACCGGCCCGAGTGAGAGCGGCCCACGCCTGAGCGACCCCGACGCCGTCCCGGGACGGGGCGAATCCGATGGACGCGGCTGCCCGGGTACGCGATGGTGACGGCCATGGACGGCGATGACCTGCACGGCGCGGAGCGCCGGGTGTGGGCGGCGATGCCGGCCGGGACGCGGGCCGCGCTGGCCGGTCTGCCCGCCGCCGATTTGCGCACGCTGCTGCTCGCCGTGGCTCGGGACCGCGCGGCCGGAGTGCGTCCGGCGGACCTGGTACGGCGATGGCGTGAGGACCGCTTCGTCCGCCCCGCGGCGGCCGATCCCCGGGCGCTCGCAGAGGTGGAGGCAGCCATGTGGCGGCTGCTGCCGCCCGACGTGGCGGGGGTGGAACTCTCCCCTGTCGTGCCGGTCGGCACCTGCTCCGCCGTCGCCCCGGTCCGGCAGAACCGGATCGTCACGACGATGCGCGCCACCGAGGTGCTGAGCGACCCGACCAACGCCCTCGCCATCGAGGCGGCCCTGCGTCGACGGCGGCAGCCGCCGTCCGGTGAGGTGCACCTGGCCGCCGTGCACCGGGTGCTCCGGGCGCAGGACTTCGGCGTCGGCGCGGCCGCCCACTTCCGGCTCTTCGCGCTGGTGTCCAGCGCCCGGGACACCGGCGCGGGGAGGATCGAGGCGCGGCTGCTCGTCCGGCACCTCGACTACTGGCGGACGGTCCTCGCCGACCTGGCGCCCGCCGCCGCGCCCCGGCTGCACGTCACGATCTTCGACGATCCGGTTCTGCGTGAGCGGCTGACCGACACCGTGCGCCCGGCGCTCGCCGCCGGGCACCCGCAGGGCAGCCACGGCGGGCCGGTGCCGCTGGTGGACGAGCCGGAACGGGAACGCGGCCGCGGCTACTACACCGGCGTGGCCCTGCGGATCACCGCCGTCGACGGCGCCGTGGAGATCGGCGACGGCGGCCTCACCGACTGGACCGCCCGGCTGACCGGCGACGCCAAGGAACGCTGCCTCGTGTCCTGCCTCGCCACGGAACGCCTCGTCGCCTGCACCGCCGGCGGGTGACCCGAAAGCGTCAGGCCGTGGGTCGGCGCATCGCGATCCGCTCGGCCGGGTTCAGGCCGAGCGCGGCCTCGGCGGCCAGCACGTCGGCCAGGCCGGGCGTGATCTCCCCGGGGCTCAGCTCGCGGAAGCCGCACCGCGCGTAGTACGGCCCGTTCCACGGCACGCGGCGGAACGTGGTCAGCGTCAGCGCCGGCAGGCCACGCTCGCCGGCCCAGCCGGCCACGTGGTCGAGCAGCCGGCGTCCGACGCCCCGCCGGGCGTACCCGGGTTCGACGCTGATCTGTTGCACGTGCCCGCAGCCGTCGACCAGGTCGACCACCACGAAGGCGAGCGGACGGTCGTCCGGGTCGACGGTGACCCAGGCCCAGCCCTCGTGCTGCCATGCGGCGAGGGCGTCCAGGGAGAGCGGTGGCATGTCGGCGATGTCGACCATGCCGATCTCCCGGAACGGGGCACCGGAGGCCACCTCGATCCGTTGCAGCTCGGTCAGCTCGTCCGCCGTCGCCGTTCGTATCCGCTCCACGGTCCCCGACCCAACCAGGCCGGCGCGGTGTGGGCCAGCGCATTTCCGCGCGCTCCACTGTGACCGGCGTCGCGCCCTCGTGGACCCCGCCCCCGGCCTCGGCCGCCCTAGGGTCGGTTGCATGGCCGTCGACGAGGACGCCGCAGCCCAATCCCCCTCCGCGAGCGGGTCGAGGCGACGGGGCGGCTGGTCGCCGTTCCCGCCACCGGGCCCGTTGCGCACCCTCTCCCTGGCCACCCTGGCCAACACGGTCGGCTCGGGGCTCTGGCTGGCCGGTGCTGCCCTCTACCTCACCCGCGACGTCGGGCTCTCCCCCGCCGCGGTCGGCACCGGGCTCACCGTCGCCGGGCTGGTCGGGTTGACCGCCAGCGTGCCGCTCGGCAGCCTGGCCGACCGGCGGGATCCGCGTACGCTGCGCGCGCTGCTGCAACTGTTCCAGGCGGCGGTCGCCGCGTCGTACCTGCTGGTCGGCTCGTTCCCGGCGTTCGTCGTGGTGGCCGTGCTCGACGCGCTGCTCATCTCCGGCAACCTGGCGGTCCGCGCCGCGCTGGTCGCCGCCGTCGGCGGGCCCGAGGGGCGGGTGCACGCCTTCGCCACCCTCCGCGCGGTGGCGAACCTGGGTATCGCAGTCGGGGCGGCGTTGGCCGGGTTCGCGCTGGCCGCCGACACCCATGTGGCGTACCAACTGCTGGTGGTCGGCAACACCGCGACCTATCTGGTGTCGGCGGCGCTGCTGCTGCGACTGCCGCCCTATCCGCCGGTGGCCCGCCCCGACCGGGTGGCCGCCGTCCCGCGCCGGGGACGGGCCCTGCGCGACGGGCGGTTCCTCGCGGTCAGCGGCGCGTCCGCGGTGCTCGCCCTGCACTGGACGCTGCTGGCGCTGGTCGTACCGCTGTGGACGGTGACCCGCACCGGGGCCCCACCGGCCGTCGTCTCGGTGGTGCTGCTGACCAACACGGTGCTCACCGTGCTGCTGGCGGTGCGGCTCAGTCGAGGCGCGGACACCGCGCTGCCGGCGGCCCGGAAGCTGCGCCGCGGCGGCCTGACGCTGGCCGCGGCGATGCTGCTCTACGCGGGTACCGGCGGCCTCCCCACCGCGACGGCCGTTGCGCTGCTGATCCTCGCGACCGTCGTCTACACCTTCGGCGACCTGTGGCACGGCACCGCCGGCGCCGGCCTGGCCTACGACCTTGCCCCGGCGGACGCCGTTGGCGCGTACCAGGGAGTGGACGGGCTGCTCGGCGGGCTGGCCCGGGCGGTCGGCCCGGGCCTGCTGACACTGGTGATCCTGGACGGCGGGGCGCTCGGCTGGGGGGCGGTCGCGGCACTCTTCGCCCTGGTCGGCGGGGCCGCGCCGAGGCTGACCCGGTGGGCCCTCGCGAACCGACCGGTGGGGCATCCGCCGGTCGGCGCGGCGGCAGCCGATGATCAGCCGTCCGCCGTGGTGTAGCAGCATGGCGACCATGACCGATCAGCAGACGCTCACCATCCGGCCCGGCGGACCGGCCGACGCGGCCACCGTGCTGCGGCTGCTCGACAGCGCCACCGCCTGGCTGGCGGCGCGCGGGCGTACCGGCCAGTGGGGCACCGAGCCGGCGTCCACCGACCCGCGCCGGGTCGCCCAGGCCGACGCGTGGGCAACCAGCGGTGGCCTGTACCTGGCCACGCTCGGCGGCACGGCCGTCGGCGCGCTGGTGGTCGGCACGGCCACCGACTACGTGCCCCCGCCCACCGACCCCGAGCTGTACGTCAACCTGCTGGTCGCCGACCGTGCGTACGCGGGGCGCCGGATCGGGGCGCGGCTGCTGGCGTACGCGGCGGAGCTGGCCCGCGAGCGCGGCCTGGGGCTGCTGCGGGTCGACTGCTACCGCGGCGACGACCGGGCGCTGGTCCGCTTCTACGAGGGGTGCGGCTTCACCGCCACCGACCCGTTCACCGTCGAGCGTCCCGGCCGCGATCCGTGGCCGGGTCAGGTGCTCGCCCGCCGGCTGGACTGACCGTCAGCCGATCTCCTCGTCGAGGAAGCACCAGCGCCACTCCTCACCGGGCTGGATCGAGCGCATCACCGGGTGCCCGGTCTCCTCGAAGTGCTTCGTCGCGTGCTGGTACGGCGACGAGTCGCAGCAGCCGACGTGCCCGCAGGTCAGGCAGGATCGCAGGTGCACCCAGTCCGGGTTGCCGATCGCCACGCAGTCGGGGCACTCCTCGGTGGTCCGCGGTTCGGCCGTCCCGGCCTCGGTCAGGTGCTGGCAGCTCATCGGTCTCCCTCCCGCTCGGCCCGGCGGCTCACTCGTCGGTCTCCTGGCGCAGCAACGACTCCTCCAGGTCCAGGTCACGGTAGGCCCGCACCAGCACCTCCTCGGGGATCTTCCCCGAGTCGCGGGCGGCCCGGAACACCTCCCGCTCGGCGTCGATCATCTCCTGTCGCAACCGGGCGTACGCCCGGGAAGGGGTTTCCCGTTCGGCGCCCCCCAACCGCTCCCAGGCCAGGTTGGTGCGGCTCTGCACCAGTCCGCGCAGCCGCTCGACGACGGCCGGGGGTGCCCCCTCGGCCAGCGCGTCGAGGCGTTCCTGGGCAGCCCGGCCGGCCTGCTGCTGCACCGCGGCGGCGGAGAGCGCGTCCTGCACCGGGTCGTCCGGCGGCAGTTTCAGCTTGCGCGCGACCGCCGGCAGGGTGGCGCCCTGGGCGACCAGGGTCACCACGATCACCGCGAACGCCAGCCAGATGAAGAGCTGCCGCGGGTACGCCCGACCGTCGGCCAGGGTGAGCGGCAGGGCGAGCGCGGCGGCCAGGGTGACCACGCCGCGCATCCCGGCCCACCCGAGGACGATCGGCACCTGCACCGGCGGGACCGGGTCCCGGCGCCGGATCCGGGGTACCAGCCGGGCCAGGTAGGTGGCCGGGAAGAGCCAGACGAACCGGGACAGGAAGACGGCGAGCAGCACCGCGACGGTGATCCCGACCAGGCGGCCGAACGGCTCGTTCAGGTCCCGGACGACCTCCCGCAGTTGGAGGCCCACCAGCAGGAAGACCAGCCCCTCCAGCAGGAACCGGGTCAGCCGCCAGAACGCGCCGACCTGGAGCCGAGAGGCGGCCGACAGCAGCCGCGGCTGCTTGTGGCCGATGCCCAGCCCGGTCACCACGACGGCGACCACACCGGAGGCGTGGATCTCCTCGGCCGCGAAGACCACCGCGAACGGGACGATCAGCGAGAGCGCGTTGTCCAGCAGCGGATCGGAGATCCGCTTGTGCAGGAAGCCGAAGACCAGCACGCCGAGCAGGCCGACGACGATGCCGCCGCCGGTGGCCACCAGCACCTCGCGTGCCACGTCGCCGACTCCCACGCCGCCACCGGAGGCGGTCGCCGCGATGATCGCCACCCGCAGCAGCACCAGCGCGGTGGCGTCGTTGACCAGGCTCTCGCCCTCCAGGATGGTCACGATCCGGCGGGGCAGGCCGACCCGGCGGGCCACCGCGGTGGCGGCGACCGCGTCCGGCGGCGCCACGACCGCACCGAGGGCCAGGCAGATCGAGTACGGCACCTCGGGCAGGAGCAGGTGCAGGACGGTACCCACCACGAAGGCGGTGAACAGCACCAGCCCCACCGCGAGCAGCAGGATCGGCCGCAGGTTGAGCCGGAACGCCGGCACCGAGGTCTTCAGGGCCGCCACGTAGAGCAGCGGCGGCAGGATGCCCACCAGCACCAGGGTCGGGTCGAGGCGCACCTGCGGGAAGCCGGGCAGGTAGGAGAGGGCGAGGCCGAGCACGACCAGCAGGATCGGCGCGAGCAGGCCCAGCCGCCGGGCCAGCGCCGCGCCGAACGTCGCGATCGCGAGGAACACGACGACCTCGAACAGTGGCTCCATGGCGTACGAGCCTAGGCGGCCCGCGTTACGGGCGTGATCACGCCGTGCGCAGTTTCGGCAGCACCTCGGCCCCGAAGGTGTCGATGAAGGCCCGCTGCTCCTGCCCGACGTGGTGCAGGGCGATCTGGTCGAAGCCGAGCGCCAGGTACTCCTCCAGCCAGCCGACGTGCCGGCCCAGGTCCGCCGAGACGTTGACCGCTGCGGTGACCTTCTCCATCGGCACGTCCTCGGAGACGGCGTCGAAGTGCTCGGCGGTCTCCAGGTCCCAGCAGACCGGCGGGGCGAAGACGTTGCTGCGCCACTGGTCGTACGCGATCGCCTCGGCCTCGGCCTGCTCGGGCGCCCAGCTCACGTGCACCTGGAGATGCACCGGCCCGCGCCCACCGGCGTCCCGGTACGCGTCGATCATCTGCCGCAGGTGGTCGGTCGGGGCGTTGACGGTGATCAGACCGTCCGCCCACTCGGCGCACCAGCGGGCGGTGGCGACGCTGACCGCCGCGCCGATCAGGGCCGGCGGCTGCTCGGGCCGGGTCCACAGCTTCGCCCGGTCGACCCGGACCAGGCCGTCGTGGCTGACCTCCTCGCCCGACAGGAGCGCCCGGATGACGTCGACGCACTCGCGCAGCCGGGCGTTGCGGAGGTCCTTGCGCGGCCAGCCGTCACCGGTGATGTGCTCGTTGCTCGCCTCGCCGGTGCCCAGCGCCGCCCAGAACCGGCCGGGATACATCGCGCCGAGGGTGCCGATCGCCTGGGCGATGATCGCCGGGTGGTAACGCTGCCCGGGGGCGTTCACCACGCCGAACGGCAGGTTCGTGGCCTGCAACGCGGCGCCCAGCCAGGACCACGCGAAGCCCGAGTGGCCCTGCCGCGCGCTCCACGGGGAGAAGTGGTCCGACGACATGGCGGCGTCGAAGCCGGCCCGCTCGGCGTGGATCACCGCCTCCAGCAGCTTGGCCGGGTGGATCTGCTCGTGGGACGCGTGGAAGCCGAACGCCGTCATGGGCGCAGTTCCTACCCATGACGGCGTCCGAGCAATCGCTCCTACTCCGCGTGGGTGCCCGCGCGGCCGTCGACGGCCGCGCCCTCCCCCATCCAGACCGTCTTGGTGTTGCAGAACTCCCGCATGCCGATCGCGGAGAGCTCGCGACCGTAGCCGGAGTTCTTCACGCCACCGAAGGGCAGCTCCGGGAAGGACGTGGTCATCCCGTTGATGAAGACGTTGCCGGCGTCCAGATCGGTGGCGAAGCGCTCCTGCTCGGCCGGGTCGGTGGTCCAGGCGTTCGAGCCGAGGCCGAAGCTGGTGCCGTTGGCGATCTCGATGGCCTCCTCGTAGGACGACGCGCGGTAGAGGCCGGCGACCGGTCCGAAGACCTCCTCCGCCCACATGCGCATCTCCGGCCGCAGGTCGGTGACCACGGTCGGCGGGTAGTACCAGCCCTGGCCGTCGGGCTTCTCGCCGCCGCACAGGACGGTCGCTCCCTTGTCCACCGCGTCCTGCACCTGGGCGTGGATGTCGTCCCGGCCCCGCTCGCTCGCGAGGGGCCCGACGTCGGTCTGCTCGTCCATCGGGTCGCCGACCCGCAGCGCGGCCATGTTCGCCGCGAACTTCTCCGCGAACGCGTCGAAGACGTCCGTGTGCACGATGAACCGCTTGGCGGCGATGCAGGACTGCCCGTTGTTCTGGCAGCGTGCGGTGGTGGCGACCTCGGCGGCCCGGTCCAGGTCGGCCGAGGGCATCACCACGAAGGGGTCGCTGCCGCCCAGCTCCAGCACCGTCTTCTTCAGCTCCCGGCCGGCGATCTGGGCGATCGAGCGGCCCGCCCCTTCGCTGCCGGTCAGCGTGGCGGCCCGGACCCGCGGGTCGCCGAGGACCTTCTCGACCGCCTCCGAGCCGACCAGCAACGTGCTGAACGCACCCTCGGGAAAGCCGGCCCGGCGGAACAGGTCCTCCAGGTAGAGGGCGGTCTGCGGCACGTTGGAGGCATGCTTGAGCAGGCCGGTGTTGCCGGCCATCAGGGCCGGCGCGGCGAACCTCATCACCTGCCAGAGCGGGAAGTTCCACGGCATCACCGCCAGCACCGGCCCGATCGGCTGGTAGCGGACGAATGCCCGCTTGGCCTTCACCGCGCCGGCGTCGGCGGGCTCGTCGGCGAGCATCTTCGCCGCGTTCGCCGGGTAGAAGCGGCAGGCGGTGGCGCACTTGGTCACCTCGGCCTTCGCCGCCGCGTACGTCTTGCCCATCTCGGTCGTCATCATCCGCGCGGTCTCGTCGCGTTCCGCGTCGAGCAGGTCCGCCGCGGCGTTGAGCCACTCACCCCGTTGGGCGATGGTGGTGCCCTGCAACTGCCGGAATGCCAGGTCGGCCCGCTCGATCGCCCCGTCGATCTGCTCGTCCGACATCGGGTCGTACGTCTTGAGCACCTGCCCGTTGGCGGGGCTGGTGGTGGCGATGGCTGCCATGTCGTACTCCTGTCACTCGAAGAGTGAGTGCTTCTGGCCCGGCTCCTCGCGGTGCCGGGCGGCGCGACGTCGCTGGATGATGAAGAGGTCGACCACGGCCACGGCGGCGAGGACGGCGCAGACGACCCCCAGCCAGATCACGCCGACACGGAAGGCCACCACCGCGAAGACGGTCATGCTGACCAAGCCGAAGATGGCGAGCACGAGCCGCATGTTCAGGGCGCTGTACGCAGCGTTGACCCGGCGCCGAGGCTGTGATCGCGTCATTCCTTCGAGCTACCCGGCCCCGGTGGCGGCTAACCTGCACCGGCGGCGCAGGTGAGTCGGACCGGGACCCGGGTAACCATCGGGTCCTGACGATCGCGGTGGGCGGGGTTACATCGTCCCGCCGTGGCGGCTCCCGCCCGGACCCGGCCCCGGAGGATGAGGGCATGACCACGACGCAGGCGGTACCGGTGACCGTCGCCATCGCCCGGCGCGTCGACCCGGCCCGCAGCAGCGAGATGGTCGCCTGGATCCGGGCCGGCACGGCGCTCGCCGAGGCGTTCCCCGGTTTCCTCGGCGCCGGTTGGGTGCGCAGCGCCCCCGGGTCGCCGGAGTGGCACATTCTCTACCGGTTCGCCGACCACGAGACGCTGCGCCGCTGGGAGGAGTCGCCGCAGCGGCACTGGTGGCTCACGTCGGCGCAAGGACTCGTGGAGCACACCCGGACCGAGCGGCGGACCGGGATCGAGGGCTGGTTCGATCCGCCGGCCGAGCACATCGTCGAGCTGGCAACGGCGGCGGGCGCCGAGCCGGCCGGGCCGTCCGCTCCACCCCGGTGGAAGCAGGCGGTGACGATCTGGCTCGCGTTCTTTCCGCTCAGCCTGACCGCGACGCTGCTGACCGCCCGGTTCATCGCCGGCGTGCCGCTGGCGGCGCGGACGCTGATGATGACGCTCTGCCTGACCCCGCTGATGACCTACCTGGTGCTGCCCTGGATCACCCGGGCCCTGCACTGGTGGCTGCACGGGCAGCCGGCACCCTGGCGGAGCGGGCGGACCCCACGCTGAGGCCGCCCGCTTCAGCGCTGCCGGTCAGGGGTGGCGCTGCTCGGGCAGGCCGTCCGCGCGGGTGCGGTAGCGGGCCCGGGCCCGCTCGGCGAGGTCCTTCGTGGCGGAGGAGTTGGCCCAGGTGCCGAGGACGATCGCGGCGCCGGGCACCACCTTCGCGGCGATCCGCTTCGCCGCCCGTACCCCGGCCATCTGCGCCAGGCGCACGCCCAGCTGGAGCATCGCCCGGCCCAGCGAGCGGTCACCGGCCGCGCCGAAGAGCGCGCCGGCGCGTTCCCGGCCGGCGGCCACCCCGAGGGCGAGCCGTGCGCTCTCGGCGACCTTGTGCACCTTCTGCAGCACCAGCAGGTCGGTGGCCCGGTCCGGGTGGACCGGGTCGACGCCGTAGGCCGCCGCGACGTGCAGCACCAGCCGGGCCTGGGTCCAGGCGAGTACGCCCACGTCGACCACCGCGCCGGGCAGCCCCGCCGCGCCGGAGACGGCGCCGGAGAGCCGGGCCCGGTTGACGAACCGGCGGACCGCCTGGTCGGCCAGTTCGTCGGCGGAGATGCCGGGGCGGGTCGCGCGTTGCCGCGCCACCCACTGCGCCGCCTCCGGACCCAGCCGGCGGACGGCCTCCAGGGCGAGGTGCTCCGGGGCGTACTGCGGGTCGTCCCGCATCCGCTCCCAGAGCGTGGCCGGCGGCGCCTCCGAGGCGTCCTGCGGTGCCACGGGTGGCGTTGCGGCGGTGGGTTCGCCGTCGACGGGTGCGGAGTCGGTCACGGAGGGGCTCCCGGGCTCGGATGGCGGTTGGACCGTCAGCGACGGCTGGACATCCGGGTGGCCAACTGCTTCAGCCGGCGCTGGTTCTCCGGCTTGGCCAGCTCGCGACGACCCCGCTCGATCAGCTGCTGACCCCGCGGTGACCGCAGGAACATGCTGATCCGCTGTACCAGTGACATGGCGTCCTCCCGTCGGTGGTCCCCATCATGTGTAGCCGGGGCCGGCAATCCCTGTACCCGGGATCGCCGGCCGCCAAGCGTCCACAGTGGGCACCCCGCCCAGGTCAGCCCAGGATGGCGTTGACGACCTGGTTGGCCCGCCCCTCGTGCTGGGCGTACGCGTCGGGGAAGGCGGAGACCTGGACCGACTGGGCGGCCACGGTCAGCGGCAGGTTCTGCCAGCCGGGGATCTCCTCCAGCGCGGTGAGGAACTGCCGGGTGGCGTACTCGGGCTCCATCAGGTCGCCCACCGCTCCCCAGCCGCTGCTGGGACGCTGCTGGAACAGCCCGACCGAGTCGTGGTCCCAGCCGATGGCCTGGTGCGGGTAGTTCTGCGACTCGGGGAGCACGCCGCTGGCGTAGTTGTAGAGGTTGCTCTCCTGCATCGCGGGGGCCACCGCGATGACCAGGCCCCGGCGGGGCACGCCCATGTCCCGGCCGGCGCGCACGATCGCCTTGGCGTTGTCCATCTGGTCCTCGTCGAGGCCGGCCACCGGGGCGATCCGCTTGGGCTTGGGCTTCGGCTTCGGCTCGGCCACGGGCTTCTTCGTCGCCGACGGGGAGACGTCCGGGTCGGCGGTCTGCGCGAC
>JBARAE010001073.1:0-5165 GCA_049791715.1 Micromonospora sp. | reverse complement strand
GCGCCAGCCCGAGCCCGGTGCCGTCGGTGTCCGCCCGGGCGTGGGCGGCGCGGCCCCGGACAAAGCGGTCAAAGATGATCTCCTGGTCCTGGACCGGTACGCCCGGGCCCTCGTCGTCGACCTCGAGGACGCCGGTGCCCTCCTCGGCGGAGAGCCGCACGGCCACCGGGCCGCCGCCGTATCGCAGGGCGTTGTCCAGCAGGTTCAGCAGGACCTGCTCGACCCGGCGCCGGTCGACCAGCCACTCTCGCGTGGTGCCGGGCGAAATCTCGAGGAGACGCTCCGGCAGCGACCGGGTGCGGCACGCCTCACGGGCCAGCGCCACCACGTCGACCGGTTGCCGCTGCGCGGGCCGCTCGGTGCGGGCCAGCTCCATCAGATCGTCGACCAGCCGCTGGAAGCGGGCGATCTCGTCGGCGACCAGGCCGGCTGCGGTGGCGGTGCGCTCGTCATGGTGCTCACGACGACGGGTCAGCACGCTCGCCGCGGCGGCCAGGGTCTGCAACGGCGAGCGCAGCTCGTGGCTGACGTCTGCGGCGAACCGGCGGTCCCGCTCGATCCGCCGCACGAGCTGGTCGACCATGTCGTTGAACGACGTGGAGAGCCTGGTCAGATCCGGGTCGGTGGCGGGGTCGAGGCGGGTGGCGAAGTCGCCGGCGGCGATCCGCTCGGCGGCGTCCGCCACTGCGGTGAGCGGTCGCACGCTGTGCCGGGTGGCGTACCAGCCGAGGGTGGCGCCCGCCCCGGCCACCATGATGCCGACCGCGGTGAGGGTCAGCGCCACCACCTGAAAGGTGTCCTCCAGTTCGCGGAGGGAGGTGAGTTCGTAGTAGCTCATGGTGGCGGAGATCGGGACGCCGACCAGCAGGGTCGGCTGGCCGTCGACGCGCACGCGTTGCACGGCCGGATGGCCGGCGCGGACCAGGCGTTGCAGATCGTCGGGTATCGCATCCGCGCGGCCGATCTCGGCGTTGCGGGCATGCCAGCGCCCGTTGAGCTGCAGCAGCGGGCGGCGGACACTGCCCGTGTCGAGGGAGCGCAGCACCGCCACCACGTCCGGGTCGTCGGTGTCGAGCCCGGTACGGACCACCGCCGAGTCGAAGTAGGCGGCGCGGACCGCCGTGCGCTCCCGCTCGTCGAGCAGCGACCGCCGGGTGAGGTCGTAGGAGAAGAACGCCATGGTCGCGGCCAGCAGCGACGCGCCGACGGCGAAGGCGGCGGTGACCCGGGCGCGGAGTCCGAGGCGGCTCATCGCTGCAGCTTGTAGCCGAGGCCACGGAGGGTGACCAGGTGGCGCGGGTTCGCCGGGTCGGCCTCGATCTTCTGCCGCAGCCGGCCCACGTGCACGTCGACCAGCCGCTCGTCGCCGGTGTCGTAGCCCCAGACCCGCTGCAGCAGCTGCTGCCGGGACAGCACGCGCCCGGCGTGCTCGGCCAACTCGCAGAGCAGGCGGAACTCGGTGCGGGTCACCGCGACCGGTCGTCCCGCCCGGCGCACCTCCCCGGCGTCCGCGCTGACCTCCAGGTCGCCGAAGACCTGCGCGGAGATCGGCGTGACGCTGACCCGCCCCCGCCGGCGCAGGGCGCGCAGCCGGGCGGAGAGCTCCTTGATCGCCACCGGTTTCACCAGGTAGTCGTCGGCGCCCGCCTCGAGCGCGGCGACGATGTCGTGGGTGTCGTCCCGGGCGCTGACCACCACGATCGGCACATCGTCGTCGCGCCTGATCTGCCGGATGCACTCGAAGCCGTCGAGCCCGGGCAGCATCAGGTCGACCAGCACGTTGTCCGCCGGGTTCTCCCGCTGCCGTCGCAGCCCCTCCTCGGCGGTCGCCGCACCGTACGCGGTGTAACCCTCCTCCTGCAGGGCGAGCAGCAGCGATAGCCGGATGCGGTCGTCGTCCTCGATCACCAGTACGGCGGTCATACCGGCATCATCCCCGCTCGGGTGGGCCTGCCCCAAACGTGTCAGCCGATCAGCGAGTTTGTCACACGACTGTCATGGAATCGCGGAGCCCCCTCCAAGATCGTCACCCAGGGTGGTAACCGGACCGGACACCACCAGCAAGGAGCACCATGACCGCGCCGCAGCCGCCTCCCCCGGATTGCACCGTCCCGCTGGTGGAGATCGAGATCACCGAGGAGCTCGACCTGCCGCGGCTGGCCGAGGTCGGTGCCGTCCTGGACCGCATCCTGTCCCTGCATCCCCGAGAGGTGGTGATCGACTTGGCCGAGTGCCGACACATCGACGCGGGGGCGATCGGGCTGCTGCTCGACGTCCACCGGCGGATGACGCGGCGGCAGGGCGTCCTCAGCCTGCGCAGTCCGAATCCGCGGATCCGCCGGATCCTCGAGACGGCCCGGCTGGACCAGGTCCTGCCGATCGTGGACCGGCCCCAGCGGCCCCGCGCGGCCGATCCCGGCGCCGACCCGGCCCGGGACCGCCCCGCCGGAGTGACCGTCGCGCAGGGACGGGCGAAGGTGACGGCACCCGGCTGAGACCGGCATCGGGCAACACGAGGGAGGGCATCGTGAGCGTCAGCGCGCTCGTCAGCGCACTCGTGGTCGGGCTCGCCGTCGGCGTGGCCGGCCGGCTCGTCGTACCCGGGCCGAAGGCCGCGCCCGTCTGGTTGACCTGCGCGCTCGGCGTGGCCGCCGCGCTGCTCGGCTCGATCGTCGTCCTCCTCGTCGACGCCGACCTGGCCGTACCCACCGGCCTCCGGCTGGTCATCCAGGCGGGTTTCGCCGGTGTCGCGGTGGTCCTCGCGGTGGTCACCGCCGACCGGCAGCGTCCCCCCGGTCCGAACGCGCTCCTGATCCACGCTTCACGCGAGCAAGCCGGCGGGAAGCGGCGAGAACGAGAGGAAAGGTCATGACGGTCGTACCTGCGGATCACCGGATGACGCTGATCTGCGACGGCTGCGGCGACACGGTCACCGCAGCGACCTGCGTCCTTCCCGACGCGGAGGTCGTCTGGACCCTGGTCTTCGAGAACGGCTGGGCCGGCTCGCCCTTCGCCGCCGGCCCGCACCACTGCCCGCGCTGCAGTCTTGCTCCCCCGGCCGGGAACCCGCCAGGCGACACCGCCGGCGATTCGCGCGCCGCCGGTGGGCACGGCCTCGGCATCGACTACCTGGAAGAGGTGGGTGCCCCCCCGGCCGCACGGGAGGTCGATCCCGCCGAGGCGGTACGTCGGGCCCTGGCGGAGGCGATCGAGCTCGGTGACCGGCTCCTCGTCGAGCTGGCCGAGGTCGACGTCATCGACTCGGCCGCACTCGGCCTCCTGGTCCGCGCCCATCAGGAGGCCAGGCAACGCGGCACCTCGCTCTGCCTGGTGGCACCGTCCCGCTTCGTCCTGACGGTGCTGCACACCATGCGGCTGGACGGCCTCTTCCCGGTCTTCGAGAGCCGGACGGCCGCCCTGAGCGGGTCCGCCGATCCCGCCACCGCCATCGCGCCGCCGCCCCCCGATCCCGCTGTGGTCGGGAACGCCGCTTCCTGACCGGCCAGACCGCGAACATTTCCGCCATCGACCCACACAAGGAGGCGCCACCGTGATGCCGTGGCCATTCCCCGACGACCCGTTCCTCTCCACGCGGCAGGAGCCGGAGCAGGAGAACGAGGATCTTCGCCTCGCCGCGCTTGTCACCCAGCGGCTCGCCATCGACTGGAGCACCCGGCGCCAGCAGATCACCATCACCGTGCAGAACCGGGTGGTGATCCTCGCCGGGGCGGTGGCGGACCAGGAGACCCGCCGGGTCGCTGGTGAGTTGGCCTGGGACGTTCCCGGCGTCATCGACGTCTGCAACGCACTGCAGCTGTTCGGCCAGCGGCGGGGCCGTCGGTGACCCGCGGATCAGTCCCGACCGGCAGGGGATCGCGGGTGACGCTGCAGTGATGTCGCTGTCGATCACCTCGGCCATCCGATCGGGCGGCGTCGTCGTGCTGTTCCTGCGCGGCCCGCTGCGGCGCGCCGACGTCGACGCGTTCCGCGGCGCGCTGGGCGACGTGCTGCGTACCCACCGGCCTCTGAAGATGGAGCTGGACCTCTCCGGCCTGCTCGACATCGAGCCGGGCGCCGCCGGCGCGGTGACCGAAGCGGCACGGGAGGCGCTCCGCCGGGGTACCGCGGTGGCGGTCGTGCACTCCTCCACGGCGGTACGCCAGCAGCTGCGGATGGCGGGTGGCGAGAGTCTGCTGACCTGAGCTGTCAGCGGCCCTTCATCGCCTCACCGACGTCGATGCCGCCGAGGTACTTCTGCAGCTGGATCGGGTTGACAGCCATGCGGATTCCGTACCCCCTCGGATCCGCGTCACGCTCGATTCCGGCCTTTTGTGCCTCCCCTGGGACTGCACCGGCCCTGGCCGGGTAGGAGTCACGTCGACGGGCCGACGGAACCGGTCGGCCGGACGCATTCAGAGCGCGGAGGAGTGACAGGGTGACCGAGCCGGAAGAGAGCCAGGAAAAGAGCAAGAAGACCGACGACGTGCTCTTCTCACCCGACGGAGATCCCCACCACACCGTGGCCCAGGCGCCCCAGCCGGACGAGCATCTGCCCGCCCAGTTCACCCACGACGGGGAGACGGAGACCGTCGGCGACGAGTGAAGACCGGCGGCCGTGGTGACCGCGCGTCGCGGTCATCACGGCAAGGGCGGGTTGCGGACCTGCTACGCCGTCCGACCGCCCACACCCGTCGGCGTACCGCGCTCGGGAGGACAGCGGTGGCCACTCCGCCGGTCTCGGCGAGCCGCAGCCACTAGGCTGCGACAGCGTGAGCCCGCGCTCATCCGGCCCGGATGACCCGCCGACCCCCACCCGTGCCGCACGAGAGCGGGACGCGACCCTGCACGGGCTCGCCCGCCGGCTCGACAAGCCGATGGGCGCCCTCGGGATCGTCTTCCTGCTGCTGGTGCTGGGCCAGGCGTTCACGCGGGGGACGACGCTCTCCACCGTGCTCAGCGCGGCGAGCTGGGTGCTATGGGCGGCGTTCATCGCCGAGTTCGGCCTGCGTGCCTGGCTGGCCCGACACTGCGCGAAGGAGTTCTGGCGCCACAACTGGTGGCAGCTGATCTTCCTCGCCGTACCGTTTCTGCGGTTTGCGCGGGCCGCGACGGCGCTGCGGGCGGCCCGCGGGACGGGCGTGGTGGCGGCCGCCGTTCGCGGGTCC
>JBARAE010001072.1:0-3716 GCA_049791715.1 Micromonospora sp. | reverse complement strand
CGTCGGCGTAGGCAAGGGCAGCCCGGCGGAGGGCGGCCTCCGGGTCGATGCCCGCCTCGCGGGCGGCCGCCACGGTCGCCAGGAGGCTGGCGCCCAGGCGCGCCGCCGGATCCACCTGCGAGTCGGCCAACGGCGGTGGCACGGCGAGGCCGATGCGGCCCGCACGGTCGAGGATCTTCGCGGCGAGGGCGAGCGCGGGCTGGCTCATGGCGATGCCGTCCAGCACCGACTCGCGGGCCTTCTCGGCGCGCTTGATCCGCTCCCAGCTGGCCTCGATCTCCTCCAGCGTGCCCGCCTCGAGGCCCGCGAAGACGTGCGGGTTGCGCCGGACCATCTTGTCGACCAGCCCGCCGGCCACGTCGTCGACGGTCCAGCGCTTCCCCTCCGGCAGCTCCTCCGCCAGCCGGGCGTGCAGCAGTACCTGGAGCAGCACGTCACCCAGCTCCTCGCGGAGCGAGTCGGTGTCGTCGGCGCTGATCGCGTCGTACGCCTCGTAGCACTCCTCCAGCAGGAACCCCGCCAGGCTGCGGTGAGTTTGCGCCCGCTTCCACGGATCGCCACCCGGCGACGCCAGCCGGTCCATCACCTCGACCGCGTCGAGCAACCGGGCGCCCGGCGGGTCCCACGAGCCGTACATCAGCTCCAGCTCGGCCAGACCGGGCTGGCGGGCCAGCCGCAACCCCAGCTCCCGGGCCAGCGCCTCGTCGCCGGCCGGGCCGGCCAGCCAGACCGCCGTACCGTGCGCGGCGGCCGCGTCGAGCAGCGCCGGGGTCGCCCCGTCCGCGACGAGCGTGACCTCGGCCCCAGCCGCCCGGATCGCCGCCGTCAACTCGCTCTCCGCGCCGGCCAGCACCGGGGCTTCGCGTACGACATCCCAGGCGGCCGCGGTGAGCAGGCCGGCCGGCAGCCGGGGCGAGGTGACCAGCAGGACGATCCGCGCGGTCATGCTCAGGAGGCCGCCTGGCCCGTCGGCTCGGTCGCCACCGGCTCCGGGGTGGAAAGCTCGGTCACCTGGCCGTTGCCGTCGACGTACGGCAGGTCGTACTGGCGGAAGCCGTTCTGGGTCTGCACCAGCGCCGGGATCTCCAGCGCCGGGAAGCGCGGGTTGACCGTGACGTCGAGCTTGCGCACCTCGTCCTGCAGCGCCGAACTCACCGCGGAGACCTGCCGGGTGAACGGAACCTGCTCGAACTGGCGGGCCTGCTCCTCGGCGGACCAGCCGGCCGGGGCCACCCCGGCGTCGACCAGCGCCCGGTAGAGCTTGCCGCGCGAGTCGTCGGTCAGCTCGGCCGGCGGCAGCCCCGCCTGCAGGCCCAGGAACAGGTCGTACCACTCGGCGGCCAGCTTCGCGTACTCGGTGTTCGGAACGCCCAGCTCGCGGCCGATCTGGTCGGCGCTGAGCTGGTCCTGCACCTTGACCTGCTTCTCCTCGGCGACCCGCTTGCCCAGGTCGATGCCGACCAGCAGGTTCAGGATGTCCTGCCGGTCCACGTTCAGCTTCAGCTGCTCGGGGCTCGGCTCGGTCCCCCGCTGCTTGGCCTGTTCCCGGACCGACTCCTCGTACGTCGCCTGAGCCTCGTGCTGGATGTCGTTCACCCGGTCGACCGAGTACGTGGTGTCCCCGACGTACGCGGCCACGTCCGGCGCGGACCGACCACAGGCGCCGAGGGAGAGGACAGCGAGGGCCGCGACGCTGGCGGCGGCGATGAGACGGCGAGCACGCATGACGGCCACTCTCTCACGCCCCGCTGCGGCCTGTGACGCCGCCCACCGGCGCCCGCTCACCGGGCCCCCGCCCCGACCGGCTGCGCCCCCACCGGCTCGCCCAGCACGTCCTTCAGCAGCTGGGCACACCACTCCAGCAGCGCCTGGTCCCGCAGCGGCTCGCCGCCGACCCGGCGGGTGCTCGGCCGCGGCACGCTGACCTGGTCCACGGCCTGCTTGTAGACCGAGTCCGGGTGGTACCGCTTGAGCCGGAGCTGCTTGGAGTCCGGCAGCGGCAGCGGGCCGAACCGGATGTGCTTGCCCTGCATCGACACGTCGGCGAGCCCGTACCGGCGGGCCAGCAGCCGGAACCGGGCCACCGCGACCAGGTTCTGCACCGGGGCGGGCGGCTCGCCGTACCGGTCGGTCATCTCGGCCACCACCTCGCGCAGCCGCTCCTCGTCACGGGCCTCGGCGAGCTTGCGGTACATCTCCAGGCGCAGCCGCTCCACGGCGATGTAGTCGTGCGGCAGGTGCGCGTCGATCGGCAGGTCGACCTTGACCTCGGTCTCCTCCTCCGGCTGCTCGCCCTTGAACGCGGACACCGCCTCGCCGACCATCCGGACGTACAGGTCGAACCCGACGCCCTCGATGTGGCCCGACTGCTCGCCGCCGAGCAGGTTGCCCGCGCCCCGGATCTCCAGGTCCTTCATCGCCACGTACATGCCGGCGCCGAGCTCGGTGTGCTGGGCGATGGTGGCCAGCCGCTCGTGCGCGTTCTCGGTGAGCGGCTTGTCCGCCGGGTAGAGGAAGTACGCGTACGCCCGCTCCCGGCCCCGGCCCACCCGGCCGCGGATCTGGTGCAGTTGAGCCAGGCCGAGCAGGTCCGCCCGCTCCACGATGAGGGTGTTGGCGTTGGGGATGTCGATGCCGGACTCGACGATCGTGGTGCAGACCAGGACGTCGAACTCCTTCTCCCAGAAGCCGACCATCACCTTCTCGAGCGCGTCCTCGCCCATCTGGCCGTGCGCCACCGCCACCCGAGCCTCGGGCACCAGCTCGCGGATCCGGCGGGCCGCCTTCTCGATCGACTCGACCCGGTTGTGCAGGTAGAAGACCTGACCGTCGCGGAGCAGCTCACGGTGGATGGAGGCGGCCACCTGCCGGTCGTCGTACGCCCCGACGAAGGTCAGCACCGGGTGCCGCTCCTCCGGCGGGGTGGCGATGGTGGACATCTCCCGGATGCCGGTGATCGCCATCTCCAGCGTCCGCGGGATCGGGGTGGCCGACATGCTCAGCACGTCGACCGAGGCCCGCATCGTCTTCAGGTGCTCCTTGTGCTCGACACCGAAGCGCTGCTCCTCGTCGACGATGACCAGCCCCAGCGACTTGAACCGGGTGGCCGCCTGGAGCAGCCGGTGGGTGCCGATGACGATGTCGGCGGTCCCGTCGGCGGCCATCGCCAGGGTCTGCTCGGCCTCCTTGGGCGTCTGGAAGCGGGAGAGCTGCTTGATCGTGATCGGGAACTGGCTCATCCGCTCGGCGAACGTGTTGTAGTGCTGCTGCACCAGCAGCGTGGTGGGCACCAGCACCGCCACCTGCTTACCGTCCTGCACCGCCTTGAACGCCGCCCGGACCGCGATCTCGGTCTTGCCGTACCCGACGTCGCCGCAGATCAGCCGGTCCATCGGGACCGTCTGCTCCATGTCCCGCTTGACCTCTTCGATCGCCGCCAGCTGGTCCGGCGTCTCCTGCCACGGGAACGCGTCCTCCAGCTCCCGCTGCCAGGGAGTGTCCGGGCCGAAGGTGTGCCCCTTGGACGCCTTACGGGCGGCGTAGAGCTGGATGAGCTGGGCGGCGATCTCCCGTACCGCCTTGCGGGCGCGGGCCTTGGACTTCTGCCAGTCCGAGCCGCCCATCTTGTGCAGGGTGGGCTGCTCGCCGCCGACGTACCGGGAGAGCTGGTCGAGCTGGTCGGTGGGGACGAAGAGCCGGTCGCCGGGCTGGCCGCG
>JBARAE010001071.1:0-3535 GCA_049791715.1 Micromonospora sp. | reverse complement strand
GCACCACGTCGCGCGGACCGCTCAGCTCGTGCCCGGCCGTGCAGCGCAGCTCGACGTGCACCTCCGCGCCGCAGCCCCGGTGCCCGACACTGTGCGGGGAGCCGTCCGGGTCGGCGAGGTAGCGGTCGCCCCAGCCGAGCACCGCCACCAGTACCGGCCAGAGGTCGAGACCCTTCTCGGTCAGCCGGTACTCGTGGCGCAGCCGGCTGCCCGGCTCGCGGTACGGCTCCCGGCGCAGCACCCCCTGCTCGACCAGCGTGGCCAGCCGGTTGGTGAGGACCTGCCGCGGGATGCCGGTGCGGATCCGCATGTCGTCGAAACGACGGATGCCGTTGAACACCTCGCGGAGCACGACGAGGGTCCACCGCTCGCCGAGGATCGCCATCGCGCGGGCGATGGTGCAGTTCTCCACCGACCAGTCCAGTGCCGCGGGTCTCATGCCGTCCAGGCTAGGTCTCATTGACAGACTCAGCAACGCGCTGCAGGCTGAGTCCATGACACAGACGCAGGACCGCAGCCGTACCTTCTCCTGGTCCGACCCGGCGGCGGGCGCGGCGCACGTCGGCCGACGCAGCGGCCTGGAGCTGCTCCGGGCGATGATCGACGGGGAGCTGGCGGCCCCGCCGGTGATGCACCTGATCGACATGGCGCGGATGGAGGCCGACGAGGGCCGGGTCGCCGTGGAGCTGGTGCCACAGGAGTTCCACTACAACCCGCTCGGCACGGTGCACGGCGGGGTCATCTCCACCCTGCTCGACACCGCCGCCGCCTGCGCCGTGCACACCACCCTGCCGGCCGGTGTCGGCTACACCTCGCTGGACCTGAACGTGAAGTTCCTCCGCCCGGTCACCGTGGCCAGCGGCACGCTGCGGTGCGAGGGCACCGTCCTGCAGCGCGGCCGGCGCACCGCCCTGGCCGAGGCGAGACTGACCGACACCCGTGGCCGCCTGATCGCCCACGCGACGTCGAGCTGCCTCCTCTTCCCCCTCGACCAATCCGCCTGACCACCCGCCCGCCGGGCGGCCCCGACGCCCCTCCCTGGCCGCAGATTCACGGAAAGCGTGCTCATGGAGCGCGGAATGGCCACTCTTTCCGTGAAAGAGCGGCCATTCCCAGCGGCGCGGGCGCGGGCGGGCGGTAGGTCAGCGGGTTGCGGTGAGGCGGGCGGCGCGGGCCGCGCGCTTCTCCTCGAACCGGGACGCCTGACGGTCGAGGGTGTCCAGGTGGGCGGCGATCTCCTCGCGGGCGGCCTCGCCGTCGGCGTCCAGGCCGGTCACCTCGAAGACGTTCCACTGGCGCAGCACCGGGACGACGACCTCGTCGCGGTGCTGCCGCAGGTCGTAGATGCCGGCCAGGGCGATCGCCACCGACTTGCGGGCGAAGCCCTCGATGCCGACGCCGGGCATCTGGAAGTCCGCCAGCACGTCGGCAACCGCGCGCATCGCCTGGCCCGGGGCCAGCTCGAAGGCCGCCGCGAGCAGGTTCCGGTAGAAGACCATGTGCAGGTTCTCGTCGGCGGCCACCCGGGCCAGCAGCGCCTCACAGGCCGGGTCGCCGGTGGCCCGCCCGGTGTTGCGGTGCGAGATGCGGGTGGCCAGCTCCTGGAACGACACGTACGCCAGCGAGTGCAGCACCTCGTCGCCGTGGGCGTTGACGTAACCGGCCGACATGTGGGTCATCCGGGCCCGTTCGAGCGCGACCGGGTCGACCGCCCGGGTCACCGTCAGGTAGTCCCGGATGGCGGTGCCGTGCCGCCCCTCCTCGGCGGTCCACCGGTGCACCCAGGTCCCCCAGGCGCCGTCCCGGCCGAAGAGGGTGGCGATCTCGTGGTGGTACGAGGGCAGGTTGTCCTCGGTGAGCAGGTTGACGATCAAGGCGGTCCGGGCCACGTCGGGGATGGTCGAGTCGCTCTCCGACCAGGGCTCGCCGCCGAGCGGGCCGTCGAAGGTGCGGCCTTCGCTCCACGGGACGTACTCGTGCGGGAACCACTCCTTCGCGATCGAGAGGTGGCGGTCGAGGTTCTTCTCGACGACGGCTTCGAGTTCGAGGAGCAGGGCGGTCTGGCTCAGCGAGGCGGTCATGCGAGTCTCCCTACGGCGGCGTAACTTACGCCACCGTAGGTCCTCTCGGCCGTACGCGCGAGTAATGCGTCAGCTGACCAGCGGCTTGAGGTCCTCCCGGGGCGGCGTCCACTCCCCCGCCGCCGCGGCCACCTGCTCACCCGAGCGGATGTCCTTCACCTCGTCGCCCTCGGCCCCAGGGAACCAGACGTACGGGATGCCGCGCCGCTCGGCGTACCGGATCTGCTTGCCGAACTTCGCCGCGCTCGGGGACACCTCGGTCGGGATGCCCCGGGAGCGCAGCGCCTCGGCCACCGTGTTGCTGCCCGGTCGCTCGTCCTCGTTGATCACCGCGACCAGCACGCAGGTCGGCACGCTCCGGGACACCGACAGCTCGTCGGCGCCGAAGAGCAGGCCGAGCAGCCGGGTCACCCCGATCGAGATGCCCACGCCCGGGAAGCGGACGTTTCCGGAGCTGGCCAGGTTGTCGTACCGGCCGCCGGAGCAGATCGAGCCGAACCGCTCGTACCCCACCATCTGCGTCTCGTAGACGGTGCCGGTGTAGTAGTCGAGGCCGCGGGCGATCCGCAGATCGGCTACGCAGAGGCCGGGCGAGTGCGCGGCGGCGGTCTCCACCACCGCGGTCAGCTCCTCGATGCCCTCGTCGAGCAGCGGGTCGCTGACCCCGAGGGCCCGGACCGCGTCGGCGAAGGAGCCGTCCGGCGCGGAGATCTCCGCCAGGGCCAGACACGCCTTCGCCTGTGCCTCGCTCGCACCGGCCGTCTCGGCCAGCAGCCCGGCCACCTTCGCCGGCCCGATCTTGTCGAGCTTGTCCACCGCGCGCAGCGCCGCCTCCGGGTCGGTCAGCCCGATTCCCCGGTAGAAGCCCTCACAGATCTTGCGGTTGTTGACCTGGATCTTCACGGCCGGGATCGGCAGCGACCGCAGGGCGTCCCCGATGACCAGCGGCATCTCGGCCTCGTAGTGGGCCGGCAGGGTGTCCCGGTCGACGATGTCGATGTCGGCCTGGAGGAACTCCCGGTACCGCCCCTCCTGCGGGCGCTCACCCCGCCACACCTTCTGGATCTGGTACCGGCGGAACGGGAACTGCAGCTTGCCCGCGTTCTCCAGCACGTAGCGGGCGAACGGCACGGTCAGGTCGAAGTGCAGGCCGAGCGCGTCGTCGCCGGTCGGGCCTTCCGCGTCGGCCTGGAGCCGGCGCAGCACGTAGACCTCCTTGGAGGTCTCCCCCTTGCGCAGGAGCTGGTCCAGCGGCTCCACCGAACGGGTCTCCAGCGGCGCGAAGCCGTACAGCTCGAAGGTGGCCCGGATCCGGTCCAGGACGAACTGCTCGATCATCCGCTGTGCGGGCGTCCACTCCGGGAAGCCGGAGATGGGCGTGGGCTTGCTCATGGCGTACTCCTTGGATCCCGCGCGGACCGCGCGCGGACGTCGTGGGCCGCGGCAGCTAGAGG
>JBARAE010001070.1:0-8710 GCA_049791715.1 Micromonospora sp. | reverse complement strand
GCTCTAGGCTGCCGGCTGTGACAAACGAGAGGCTCCGGCTGTCGGTGGGCGCCGCGTCCGGCCACCGTGCTGTCGCGACGGTGGCCGGCCTGCTGTTCACCGCCGTCGGCGCGGCCTTCGTGCTGCTGCCCTTGCTCGCGGACGGTCTGCTGCGCCGGCTCACCGGCTTCGGCGACCCGCTGCCCTCGTACGAGGAGGCGCGGGACCTGCCGCCGGGCATGCTGCCACCGGACCTGGCGGGCGCCCCGGCGTCGGGTGGCCTGGGGCCCGGCCGTCTGGTCGGGCTGTGCGGAGTCCCGTTCGTGCTCATCGGTCTCTACGTCGTGCTGCGGGTACTGCGCTCGGCCGCCTGGCTGGAGGGCACCCGGGCGTCCCTGCGGGGCGCGCTGGGCACCCGCACCGTCGACCTGGCCACCGCCGAGGTCACCGCGGGCGCCGTCGCACACCGGGTCGGCGATGAGGCGGTGGTGCGGGTGCCCACCGTCGTCGCGCGCGACCCGGACACCGGCCGTCGGATCACCATCCCGTTGCAGGGCATGGGTCTGGCCACGCTCCCGCCGTACGAGCTGCGGGCGCTCGCCGATGCGATGACCGCCGGCCGTTCCACGGACGGCCGGAACGGTGACGTCCACGTCCTGGCCGGACAGCTCCGCACGATGGCCGGGAACCCGCTGGGCCTCTAGAGCCTGCTGAGACTGCTGCTACCAATGGGGCGGATGTGCCGGATGAGGCGGGTCCGGCCCCTGGACAGGGCTTTTTCCGGGGTTCACCATCGCTGTACGCGGTAGCGCAGCAGCGGGAGGTGCCATGGTCACCGGTCCGATCCAGCAACCGTCCACCGTGTTCCCGGCGGGCCGACCGCCCCTCGCGCGTCAGCACCGGCCGACCTTCCTCGGCGACGTGCACGCGTTCGCCCGGGCGCTCGCCGCGCCGATGGCCGAACCCCGCTGGCGGGAACGGGTGATCATTCAGCTCGGTCCGGTCCGGCACAGCTTCGCCGAACACGTCCGGGTCACCGAGGGCCCCGCCGGTCTCTACGCGGAGCTGCTCGACCAGGCCCCACGCCTCGACCGGGGCGTCCAACTGCTGACTCGAGAGCACGCCGTCATCGCCGGGGCGCTCCTCGCCCTCCAGCATGCCGCCGAGCTGCCCGGCGTACCGGCGGAGGAGCTGTGCGGGCGGGCCGCCGACCTACTGGGCGCGCTTTCCCGGCATCGGCAGCGGGGCGCCGACCTGCTCTGGGAGGCGTACCAGGCCGACCTGGGCGGAGAGACCTGACGCCGGTCCGGGGCGGGGCCCGAACGAGCCCGCTGGTGGCCGAGGGGAACCGGCGGCGGCCGGGCGGCGTCGAACAGACATGCGCCGCACCCTCGCCCTGCTGGGACTGCCGCTCCTGCTCGCCGTCGGCTGCGCCCCGGCCGGCTCCGGTCCTGCCGGTCCGTCCACCGGTAGCCCGGACCAGCGGCGGGTGGCGTTCGATGAGCGGGCCGCCGAGATAGCGGCCCGCTGGCGTCCCGGTCCCGCCTGGACCAGCGGCTACGTTCCGCTCCAGGACGCCACCGTGCTGGCCGGTGACCCGGGCTTCAACCCGGACACCGAGACGGCGTTCCGGGCCGGCTGGTACCGCGACCAGATCCCGCTGCCCACCGCGGAACCCGCCGACGGGAGCATCCGGTTCCCCGACGGCACGCTGCGGGTGCCGCTGGTCAGCGCGGCTCAGGCGTACGCGCAGCTCGACCAGGGGGACCCGCCGCCGTGTGACGGACGGCCGAGGGAGCCGAGGCCGACCGGCGGGCCGGGCCGCCCCAAGGACGGCGGTCCGACGATCGAACCGGGACCGGACGGTCCGGTGAGCAGCCCCGTGCAGACGGCCTGCGTCCCCCTCACCGTCACCGCGGTGACGTTGGGCACCGCGTCGCTCCGCACCAGCCGCGGCGTCGCCGAGGTGCCGGCCTGGCTGTTCACCGTGGACGAGCTGACGGCCCCGGTGGCCCGTGTCGCGGTGGCACCGAGCGCGGTCCGGCCCGTACCGGAGGCGGTTGGGCCGACCGGGCCGGCGCCGGACGGGGTGGTGGGGGCGCAAGGCCTCAAGGCCGTCGACGGCGCCCGGCTGGACTACCTGATCGGCGTGGGCGCCTGCGACACCGACATCACACCCCTGGTGTCGGAACGGGACGGGGTGGTCGTCGTCGGCGGCAGCGTGACCCGGTCCACGGAGGTCTGCACCATGCAGATGGTGCTCAAGCCGGTGACCGTCACCCTCAAGGCGCCGCTGGGCACCCGGCCGGTGCTGGACGTCGCGACGGGCGCGCCGCTGACCTGTACGTCCATGCGACTCACAGGATCCGCGGCACCTCGGTGCTGATCGGCACCGGCAGCACGGTGGGCCGGTCGGCCGCCAGGGCGGCGTCGAGCGCCTCGCCGAGCCGGTCGAGCGGGTCCACGACGGTGGACGCGCAGCCGTAGCCGCGGGCCACGGCGGTGACGTCCAACCCCGGCAGGTCGAGCGCCGGCACCCCCGGGGTGTGCTTCAGGTCGGCGAACGCCTTGAGGATCGCGTACTGGTGGTTGACCGGCACCACCACCGGCAGCGGCAGTTGCAGCCGCGCGGCGGTCCAGAGCGCCTGCACCGAGTAGTGGAACGAGCCGTCGCCGACGACCGCCACCACCGGTCGGCCGCGCCCGGTGTGCCGTTCGGCGAGTGCGATCCCCACCGCCGCGGGCAGGCCGAAGCCCAGGCCGCCGCTGGCCATGGTGAAGTACGACCCCGGCCGGGTGACCCGCAGCCGGCGGCGCAGCGCGGCCAGGTTGGACGGCGACTCCTGCACCAGCACGCCGTCCGCCGGCCAGTGTCCGGCCAACGCGGCGAAGAGCGCGTCCGCGCTCGGCGGGGCGGTGACCTCGGGCGGCTCCGGGTCCGGGCGCGCGGACGGCGCCGGCCGGTCCGCCGCGGGCACCAGCTCCAGCAGGGCCGCCAGGGTCAGCCCGGCGTCGCCGAGCGCGCTCTCCCCGACCGGGGCCCGGGCGGCCTCGTCGGGGTCGTCGGTGACGTGCAGCAGCCGGGCGTCCGCCGGCAGGTAGTCGCCGGGAATGTGCGGGTAGTAGCGGAACACTGGGGCGCCGACGACCAGCACGGTGTCGTGCCCGTTCAGCGCCTCGGCGAGCGGACCGATCGCGTACGGGAGCACGCCGCGGAAGTGCGGGTGGTCCTCGGGGAAGACGGCGCGTTCGGGTGCCGGGGCGGACCAGACCGGGGCGGCCAGCCGCTCGGCCAGCGCGACCGCCGCCGGCCACGCGTCGGCCCGGTCCACCGCGGCACCGAGCACCAGGACGGGGGAGCGGCTCGCCGCCAGCACGGCTGCGAAGTGGCGCAGCCGGTCCGGGTCCGGGGCGAAGCGGGTGGCGACGGTGCGCACCTGCGGCGCCCGGTCGCTCGGTCGCTCCCAGTCGTCCATCGGGAGGGAGAGGAAGACCGGCCCGGCGGGGGGTTGCACCGCCGTCGCGTAGGCCCGCATCAGGGCCGCCGGAATGTCCTGCGCCCGGACCGGCTCGTAGCTCCACTTCACGTACGGCTGGGTGAGTTCCGCCGCCCGCAGGCTGGCCAACCGGGGTTCGATCAGCAGCATCTCCCGGTTCTGCTGGCCGGCGGTGACGATCAGCGGGGTCTTGTTGTGCCAGGCGGTGACGAGGTTGCCCATGCCGTTGCCGGTGCCCGGGGCGGTGTGCAGGTTGACGTGCGCGGGCCGCCCGGTGGCCTGTGCGTACCCGTCGGCCATGGCCATCGCCGCCGCTTCCTGCAGCGTGTGCACGTACTGGAAGTCGGCCGGGAAATGCTGGAGGAAGGGTTCCTCAGTCGAACCGGGATTGCCGAAGAGGGTGGTCAGGCCCAGTTCGCGCAGCAGGTCGTAGGTGGTGTCGCGGACCGTTGCCATCGCCGACTGCCTCCGTCTGCTGCGTGCGCCGGAGACGGCTTGGTGATCAGTCCCCCGGCTTACCGAATCTATCGGGGCAGCCCGGGCTTTTCGGGCGCTTTGCCGGGGAGGGAAGGCGGGGATCGGTCAGGGGAGCGCGAACGGCAGTTTGATCCCGTCCAGCGCGTGGCCGCAGGGGCAGGCCCGCTCGGCCGGCAGCGCGGCCACCGCGTCCAGCAGCACCCCGCGCAGCCGATCGGTGTTCTCCGCGAAGACGCGGAACACCTCCTCCTGGGTGACCGACTCGCCGCTCTCCACCCCCGCGTCCAGGTCGGTGACCAGCGCGATCGAGGTGTAGCAGAGGGCCAACTCCCGGGCGAGCACCGCCTCCGGGTGCCCCGTCATGTTGACCACCGTGCCGCCGATCGAGGTGAACCAGCGGGACTCGGCCCGGGTGGAGAAGCGCGGCCCTTCGACCACCACCACCGTTCCGCCGTCGACCGCCGGCACGTCCCGGCCGGCCGCGGCGTCGAGCACCGTCCGCCGGCCCACCGGGCAGTACGGGTCGCCGAAGGAGACGTGCACCGCGCCGCGGTCGTAGTAGGTCTGGGCCCGCCCGCTCGTCCGGTCGATGAGCTGATCCGGCACCACGAACGTGCCCGGGCCCAGCTCCGGCAAAAGGCCGCCGACCGCACACGGCGCGATCACCTGCCGTACGCCGAGGGAGCGCAGCGCCCACAGGTTGGCCCGGTACGGGATCAGATGCGGCGGGTACCGGTGATCGCGGCCGTGGCGGGGCAGGAACGCGACCCGGCGCCCGGCCACCTCGGCGATGGTCACCGCGTCCGACGGCACCCCGTACGGCGTCTCCAGCACGTGCTCGGTGGCCCCGTCGAGCAGGGCGTAGAGCCCGGACCCGCCGATCACCGCGAGTTCCGCCGTCGGACCCATCGACCCTCCCTCGATCCTGCGCGATCATCCGCCGGTCAGACCTTAGCCACCGTGGGGAGCGCAGGCTATGGTGCCAGGCATGGCGTTGACAGCGCGGATGGTGGACGGCGTCGGGTGCTGCGCCCCGGTGCTCGGTTGACGGATGTCCGACATGCAGGAGGGACAGGCGATCGGTGGTCGGGCCATGGAGTCGATGACCGGGCGGCTGCTGGTCGCGACTCCGGCACTCAAGGACCCGAACTTCGACCGTACGGTGGTGATGCTGGTCGCCCACGAGCCCGGCGGCGCGCTCGGCGTGGTGCTGAACCGGGCCACCGAGGTGCCGGTCGCCGACGTGCTGGGGGACTGGAGTGACCTGGCTCGCCATCCCGCGGTGCTCTTCGAGGGCGGCCCGGTGCAGCCCGACTCGGCCATCTGCCTGGCCCGGATGCGCCACCCGATCAAGCCGGTGAAGGGCTTCCACCGGGTCTCCGGCGCCGTCGGCACCATCGACCTCTCCGTGGACCCGGAGCGGCTGCGGGACGCCGTCGGCAGCATCCGGGTCTTCGCCGGCTACTCCGGCTGGGGTGCCGGGCAGCTGGAGCGGGAGATCGAGGAAGGGTCCTGGTTCGTGCTGGACGCGCTGCCCGGCGACCCCTTCGTCGACCGGCCGGACGACCTGTGGCCGATGGTGCTGCGCCGGCAGGGCGGCATGATGGCGGCGGTCGCCCATTTCCCCCCGGACGTGGCCCTGAACTGAGCCGTTTGGCGGGGGACCCCGCGATATGACCATGCCGGCCGGCGTGTGTATAGTTCTCTGCGTGCCCGGGCGACCGGGGACGACAGCAAGGGGCCGTGGCGCAGCTGGTAGCGCACCACACTGGCAGTGTGGGGGTCAGGGGTTCGAGTCCCCTCGGCTCCACCCAAGCGAAACGCCCTGGTGAGGGACAGAGTCTCCCGCCAGGGCGTTTGTCGTTTCTCCTGCTCTTAGGCGGCTACGGGCCCGAGCTGTTCGGCCAGTCCGACGATGACGCCCTCGGGGCCGCGGACGTAGCAGAGCCGGTAGACGTCTTCGTACTGCGCGAGCTCGCCGACGAGTTCGGCGCCGTGGGTGCGCAGGCGGGCAACGACGTCCTCGATGTCGTCGACGGCGAACATGATGCGACGAATGCCCAGAGTGTTCGCCGGTGCGTTCTTCGGCTCGGCGCTGATCGCCTTCGGGTTGTGGAACGAGGCCAGCTCGATTCGGCCGTGGCCGTCCGGGGTCCGCAGCATGGCGACGTCCTGTCGAACGTCGTCGATCCCGATGACACGCTCCACCCAACGTCCCTCGATCGGCCCCTTGCCCTCCAGTTCCATGCCAAGTTCGACGAAAAAGGAAATAGCAGCGTCAAGGTCGTCGACAACGATGAGGACGTTGTCCATCCGCTGGATCGTCATGCTGTGTCTCCTCGTGTGGTACGGCCACGGTGGCCGCATCCGCCCCTGAGACGGGACCGCCAGGCCGTTCTCGACATCCTTTGCACCATCTTCTTCGGGAATCTCGTGACGCGGCCGCGACCTGCTCCACCTTTTGGCCTGCCTGGGACCTTTGCCCCTGTCCCTCCGGTGTTCGAGGGGGTGACCGTTCAGGTAGGAGGTGAGTGACCATGTCCACCATCGTGATGCTTCAGGAGGGCCTCGACGCCCCGGTCGCTCATGGCGACGGTGCCGGACGAGACGGGGCCGATGTCTCCCCTCTTGTGCTCCAGACGTGGCGGGACGCGTGGATCTACTGCAAGGCCACCAAGAAGACCGTCGCCAACTATCGATGGGTCCCGGGCCTGAGCGCCTTCGCCGCCGTGATCAGCGCCATCACGGGAACCACGATCTTCGCCAACTGGCAGAGCGATGAGGTGTCGACGCTCGCGCGCGTGGTGGTCGGCGGGGTGGTGCTGGTCACCGCCATGATCACCGGCCTCCAGGCGTGGACCACCTCGAGGATCAAGGCACTCAACGATCAGGCGCAGAAGTTCCATGACTTCCACCGGAAGGTGCTGGCGGACATGGAGAGCGGCAAGCATCGCAAGGGTGGCTACCCGGCGGAGATCGAGCGGGAACTGGAGGGGATCGCGGCGGGAATGAGCGAGCCGTCGAACCGATCCTGGAGGGCCGCGAAGGGCGAAGTGGAGAACGACATCCTGGCAACCTGTCCCCAGTTCACCCGGAACCCGCACCGTCCGTCGAGCAGACGCTGAACGCGAGCCGCGCGGTCGACCGACCGCGCGGCTCGCCGGAGCGTCACCGCGGTCGGCGGCTCTTGGGCAGGTCGAACTGGTCGGCCTTCCGGCAGTCGCTCGGCCCGCCGACCGCCCCGTAGCCGACCCGGTCGAGCGCCTGGCGCGCCCGGTGCCGGCCCAGGTTCCAGGCGTACCAGGGGTCGGGCAGGTTGAGCTCGGCGTCGATCCAGCTCAGCGTGCAGCGGCGTACCGGGTCGGGCAGGTTGCTCAGGGCGGGCGTCGCGTCGGCGGAGAGCGCCCGCAGGTACCAGGCGTCGATCTTGCCGGTCTGCTCGTACCGGGCGATGTTGCGCCGCGCGGCGTAGTCCTCGGGGTTGAGCACCGCGAGGCCGAGCAGCATCACCACGGCCAGCCCGACCGTCATGCCGGGGATCCAGCGACCGCGCCACCGGAGGCCCGCCGCCAGGATCATCACGAAGACCGTGCCGAGGAGCAGTTCGAACGCCATCACGAAGATCCGCTCCCCGGTGAAGCTGTAGACCTTCTGGTACGTGTACATCCGCGACAGCGCCGACACCACGATCACCACGCTCAGCGCGCTGAGCAGGCCGAGGAGAACACGGAGCAGGACGCGTTCGGCCTTCTGCTCACGGCTGGCCCAGCGGCTCACTCCGCCGAGCACCGCCAGCGTCAGCAGGGTGACGAAGAGGAGCTGCCAGAAGCCGCTGCGGGCGTACTGGGCGTAGCTGAGGCCGGCGGTCTTCAGCACGTGCCGCTGGCCGCCGAAGAGCACGGTGAACTGCACGACGACGAAGCCGGCGAAGAGTGCCGTCAGCGCGCCGATGGGCAGCGCCCATTCCACCAGGCCGAGGCTGCGCCTGGTGGGCCGGTCCACCGTGGACAGGTCAGGCGGAGCGGCCAGCGTGTAGACCGCGGCGACCGCGATGAGTCCACCCACCGCGGCGAGGAAGATCCAGCGGAAGACCGTACCGATGTTGATCTCCGGCACGATCGCGCTGAGGACCTGGGAGAAGGCGGCGTCGGCGGAGGAGAGGAGAGTGCCGAAGACCAGCAGCACCACCACGGTGGCGATCACCGAGCCGGTGATCCGCCGGGTCATCCCGGCGTCGGCGGACGCCCGGATGTGCCGGCGTACCCAGGGCAGGCCGCGGAACGCCGCGAACGGCGCCGCCAGCAGGCTGAACAGGATCGAGCGGACCAGCCGCCCACCCACGATGGCCAGTGCCGCGCAACCGAGCGCACCCAGCACGCAGAAGGTCACCAGCCACCAGGCGTTGCGGAAGGCGAGGACGGAGAGCAGCCCCAGCGCCGCCACCGCCCAGCCGCCCCGGATCAGTCGCTCGGTGCGCGGCAGCTCGGCGGACCGCCGGCGGACCGCGACGAGCACGCCGATGGTCAGGACCAACCAGCCGAGGAACCAGCCGATGCCGGTCCGGCTCAGCGGTACGAAGAACGCGATCCCGAGCGCCCCGGCGAGGACACCGGCGGGAACGGCCCGACCCGTGGCCGGCTTCGGCCCCGGCCACCTCGCTCCGAGGAACGACGTCCGCGGTGTGGACGGGCGAGGAGTCGTCCACGCGGTACTCGGCTGGGGCGGGTACGTCCCCCAGGCCGGGGCCGGCTGCGGCC
>JBARAE010001069.1:0-5702 GCA_049791715.1 Micromonospora sp. | reverse complement strand
GGCGGCGAGATGGGTGAACGGCTGCGCGCCTTGAACTGGTCCGCCACCCCGTTCGGCCGTCCGGAGACCTGGCCCCCGGCACTCCGTCACGCGCTGAGCATGATGCTCTCCTCCCGCGCCCAGATCGTCATGTTCTGGGGTGAGGACCACCGCGCCTTCTACAACGACGCCTACCGGCCCACCATCGGCGCCAAGCACCCGGCGGCGATCGGGCGGCCGGCCCGCGAACACTGGGTGGAGACCTGGGACGTCCTCGGGCCGCTGCTCGACGGGGTACGCCGCACCGGTGAGCCCTACCACGGCGAGAATCACCCGTTCCTGCTGGACCGGCACGGCTTCCTGGAGGACGTCTACTTCGACGTCTCGTACGACCCGATCCGGGACGCCGACGGAACGGTCAACGGCATCTTCTGCTTCGTCAACGAGACCACCGGTCGGGTGCTCGGCGAGCGACGGCTGCGCGCGCTCGCCGAGCTGGGCAGCCAGCTCGCCGAGGTGCAGAGCACCGTGGAGCTGGGCCGGGCGGTGGGTCGGGTGCTCGACGGGTACCGGGCCGACGTGCCGTTCAGTCTGGTCTGGCTGCACGACCCCGACGGCAGTCCGACGCTCGCCGGGTGCAGCGGCGTCGACCCCGGCCGGGTCGACTTCCGGCAGCCGGAGGAGCTCGCCCGGCTTGCCCTCGACGCCGGCACGCCGACGCTGCCGGTCACGGAGCTGCTCGGCACGGTGCCCCCCGACGCGGCCGACGACGCTCTGGTACTGCCGATCACCGCGACCAACGAGCAGGCCGGCGTGCTGGTGGTCGGGCTCGCCCGCCGGCTCGCGCTCACCACCGACTACCGCAACTTCCTCGACCTGGTCGCCGCCCAGGTCTCCCGCGCGATCGGCAAGCAGCGGGCGTACGAGCAGGAACGCGCCCGGGCCGCGGAGCTGGCGGCGCTGGACCGGGCCAAGACCAACTTCTTCGCCAACGTCAGCCACGAGTTCCGCACCCCGCTGACCCTCGTCCTCGGTCCGCTGGAGGACATGCTCGCCGACCCGAAGCTGCCCCCCGCGTACACCGAGCGGCTGACCGTGATGCATCGCAACGCGCTGCGTCTGCTCAAGCTGGTCAACACGGTCCTCGACTTCTCCCGGCTGGAGTCCGGTCGGCTGGCGGCCCGCTTCCAGCCCACCGACCTCGCCGACTACACCTCCCGGCTGGCCAGCACCTTCCGCTCGGCCACCGAGCGGGCCGGCCTGCGCCTGGTCGTCGACTGCCCGCCGCTGCCCGCGCCGGTCCACGTCGACCGGGACATGTGGGAGAAGATCGTCCTCAACCTGGTGTCGAACGCGGTCAAGTTCACCTTCCACGGCGAGATCCGGGTCCGGATCCGGGCCGCCGACGGCGCCGCCCGGCTGGAGGTCAGCGACACCGGAGTGGGGATCGTCCCCGAGGAGGTGCCGCACATCTTCGAGCGGTTCCACCGGGTCCCCGGCGTCCGCTCGCGGACCCACGAGGGCACCGGGATCGGGCTGGCCCTGGTCCGCGAGCTGGTCGAGATGCACGGCGGCACGGCGGAGGCCCACAGCCGGGTCGACGAGGGCAGCACCTTCACCGTCACCGTGCCCTTCGGGTACGCCCACCTGCCCGCCGACCGGGTCGCCACGCTCGCGCCGGTGCCGCTGGGCGAGCCCGAGCAGGCCCCGCTCTACGTCGCGGAGACCGCGCTCTGGACCGACGACGTCGAGACGCCCGTCGGCCTGCCGGGTCCGGCGGAGCACGGCGCGGGCGGTGGGCGGATCCTCGTCGCCGACGACAACGCCGACCTCCGCGAGCACGTCAGCCGCCTGCTCGCCCCCTCGTACGAGGTGATCACCGTGCCGGACGGCGTGGAGGCGCTGCGGCTCGCCGTCGACACCCCGTTCGACCTGGTGCTGACCGACGTGATGATGCCCCGGCTGGACGGCTACGGCCTGGTCACCGCGCTGCGGGCCAATCCGCGTACCCGGCACGTCCCGATCGTGCTGCTCTCCGCCCGGGCCGGCTCCGCCGAGGCGGTCGCCGGGCTGGCCGTGGGCGCGGACGACTACCTCACCAAGCCCTTCTCCAGTCAGGAACTCATCGCCCGGGTCCGGGCGAACGTCGAGCTGGGCCAGTTGCGCGGCCAGATCATCCGCCGGCTCCGGGCGCTGGCCGACGCGGCGGTGGCGATCAACACCGCCCGGTCCACCGCCGAGGTGGTACAGGTCGCCGCCCGGCACGCGGTCAGCCTGGCCGAGGCCGCCCGGGCGGCGGTCACCGCCGTCGGTGCCCGGTACGAGGCCGACGCGGGTGGCGAGGCGCCCGCCGAGCCGTCGGTGATCCTGCCACTGACCGGCACCACCGGGGAGCAGCTCGGCGAGCTGCGGGTCTGGCGGCGGGACGGCGACGGCACCGAACAGGCCGCGCTGACCGAGCTGGCCCGCCTGGTCGGCGTGCGACTGGAGAACGCTCAGCTCTACGAGGCCGAGCACCGGATCGCGACCACCCTTCAGCACAGCCTGCTGCCGCGCACCCTTCCGCAGCTGCCCGGCGCCGTGGTGGCCAGCCGCTACCTGCCGGGCAGTGCCGACGTGGAGATCGGCGGTGACTGGTACGACGTGATCGGCACGGCGCACGACGAGCTGGTGCTGGTGATCGGTGACGTGGTCGGCAAGGGGGTCCGGGCCGCCGCCGCGATGGGCCAGCTGCGCAACGCGCTGCGGGCCTACGTCCTGGAGGGCTTCGACCCGGGCCGGGCGCTGACCCGGCTGAACCGGCTGGTCGGGTCCACCGAGGGCGGTTCGTTCGCCACCGTGGTGTGTATCTGGTTCTCCCCGCGGACCGGCCGGCTCCGGTACGCCAGCGCCGGTCACCCCTCGCCGCTGCTGATTCGAGGAG
The DNA here is from genome assembly GCA_049791715.1 of Micromonospora sp. GTDB lineage: Bacteria > Actinomycetota > Actinomycetes > Mycobacteriales > Micromonosporaceae > Micromonospora. The sequence goes on along the minus strand of JBARAE010001069.1, from coordinate 2,800 downwards.
ACGACGTGGCGTTCCTGCACGATCGGGCTCTGGGACCGCCCGTCGGCGCCATCCCGCAGGCGTCGTACCGGACCGTCGAGGGTGAACTGGCCCCCGGCGGTCGGTTGTTGCTGTACACCGACGGCCTGATCGAGGACCGCCAGCTCGGCATCGACGCCGCGCTCGGCCAGCTCCGGGCGGACGCGACGATCCGGCGCGAGCACGTGTCCGACCTGGTCGACGCGGTGGTCGAGCGGGTGGCGGGGCGGACCCGCCACGACGACGTGGCCGTGCTGGCGCTGGAGGTGACCGAGCTCAATCGGTTCGCGCTGCGGCTGCCGGCCGACCCGACCCGGCTCAGTGTGCTGCGCAAGCGGCTGGAGGACTTCCTCGTCGCCCGCCGGGTGGGGGAGAACGACCTGTTCGACCTGACCGTGGCGATCTCCGAGGCCGCCGCGAACGCGATCGAGCACCCGGTGTCGCCCGCCGAGCCGACGATCGACGTCGAGGTGACCATCGAGGACCGCACCGTGACGGCCACGGTCCGCGACAGCGGGCAGTGGCGGGAGTCGACCGGCTCGGGCTTCCGGGGACGTGGGCTGAAGCTGATCAAGGCGTTGGGCGACCTGACGGTGCACCGTACCGCCGAGGGCACCGAGGTGACCCTGCGCCGGCAGCTGGGGGACTGACCGGGCCGGCGGCCGGGGTCAGGCCGGGCGGAGCCAGCCCTGCTCGCCGAGGCCGGAGATCTCCAGCACCCGGCGGACCTGCCGGGACGGCAGCACGGTGAGCGCGTCGGGAAAGCGCTGGGCGAGCCGGACCAGCGCGTGGATGGCGGCCGAGTCGAAGAAGGTGACCGCGCGGAGGTCGAGCGTCACGTGCGCGGCGGGCTCGCGGAGTGCGGTCTGGAGCATGGTGTCGGCGGTGGCCATGTCGACCTCACCGGTCACCACCACGCGGAGCTGATCACCGTCGACCTCCGCGGTCGCGGAGAAGACGGGAGGTGCGCCCCCTTGATCCACGGAGCCACAATGGCACAGCCGGCGGGGCGCGGCAACAACCAGCGCGAGCGGCCCGTGGCGGGAGTCACCCGGTGCCTCGGCGATAGGCTGTGACCATGACCGTCCGTGCGCCGCTGACCCCAGGCACGCTCTCCCCGTGGCGACCGGTGCCTGCTGACATCCCCCGCCCCGAGTACGTTGGCAAGAAGCGCCCACAGGAGTGGCGCGGGTCGCACGTGCAGACGCCGGAGACCATCGAGAAGATGCGGATCGCCGGCCGCCTCGCCGCCCAGGCCACCCAGCTCGCCGGGGAGCACTCCAAGCCGGGGGTGACCACGGACGAGATCGACAAGGTCGTGCACGAGTTCCTCTGCGACCACGGGGCCTACCCGTCGACGCTGGGCTACAAGGGCTTCCCGAAGTCCTGCTGCACCAGCCTCAACGAGGTGATCTGCCACGGTATCCCGGACTCCACCGTGCTCCAGGACGGCGACATCATCAACGTCGACGTCACCGCCTACATCAACGGGGTGCACGGGGACACCGACGCCACCTTCTGCGTGGGTGAGGTGAGCGAGGAGGCCCGGCTGCTCGTCGAGCGGACCCACCAGGCGATGATGCGGGGCATCAAGGCGGTCGCCCCGGGCCGGCAGATCAACGTGATCGGCCGGGTCATCGAGTCGTACGCCAAGCGGTTCGGCTACGGGGTGGTCCGCGACTTCACCGGCCACGGCATCGGCGAGTCCTTCCACAGCGGCCTCTACGTGCCGCACTACGACAGCCCGCGTCCGACGGACGTGATGGAGCCGGGGATGACGTTCACCATCGAGCCGATGATCACCCTCGGCACCTACCAGTACGACATGTGGGACGACGGCTGGACGGTGGTCACCAAGGACCGCCGGTGGACGGCCCAGTTCGAGCACACCATCGTCGTGACCGACGACGGCTACGAGATCCTGACCCTGCCGTGACCGAGACCCCGGCTGCGCTGCGCGAGGCGCACCACGCGGACGTGTCCGGCGGTTGGCTGCGGCCGGCCGTCTTCGGCGCGATGGACGGACTGGTCACCAACATCGCCCTGATCGCGGGTGTCGGCGGTGGTGGCGTGTCGCCGAAGAGCGTCGTGCTGACCGGCATGGCCGGCCTGGTCGCCGGCGCCATCTCGATGGGCCTGGGCGAGTACACCAGCGTCCGGTCGTCCAATGAGCAGGTGGCCGCCGAGGTGGCCAAGGAGCGCCGCGAGCTGGAGCGGCATCCCGAGGCGGAGGCCCGCGAGCTGGCCGAGGCGTGGGTCGCCCGGGGTCTGCCGCGGGACCTGGCCGTCCAGGTCGCGGAGGCGGTCCGGGGCAACCCGGAGGAGGCCCTGCGGATGCACGTCCGCGAGGAACTGGGCGTCGACCCGGACGAGCAGCCCAGCCCGTGGGCGGCGGCGATCTCGTCGTTCCTCTGCTTCTCGCTGGGCGCCCTGGTTCCGCTGTTGACCTACCTGATCGGTTTCACCAGCCTCTGGCTGGCGCTCGGCGTCGGCGGGGTGGGGCTCTTCGTGGCCGGGGCGATCGTCGCCCGGTTCACCTACCGATCCTGGTGGTCGAGCGGCCTGCGGCAGCTGGTGCTGGGCGCCGCGGCGGCCGCCGCGACGTACGTGGTCGGTGCCCTGATCGGCATCCAGGGCGGCATCGGCTGACGCCCCCGGCGGGACCCCGTCGCGTCGCCGCCTTCCCTGCAATTTCACGGAATGAGTGGTCATTCGGAGCCGAATGACCACTCATCCCGTGAATCAGCGCGCTTCTCAGCGGGCGCGGGGGTGGGCGCGGGGG
>JBARAE010001068.1:0-6876 GCA_049791715.1 Micromonospora sp. | reverse complement strand
TACCAGACCAGCGGGTCGGCGCCGGGCGCGGTCACCGGGGTACCGGCGGGGACCGGCACGCCGGCCGGCCACCCGGGCACCTCGCGGTTCGGGTCGAGCGGCGCGAACCCGACCGGTCGTTCGGCGTCCGGGGCCGGTCGCGGCGAACCCGAGGTACCACCGGACGGACGGTCGGCGGCCGGCTGACCGGGCTCGGCGGGGCGGTCGGGGTCGGCGGTGTCCGGGCTCACCCGATGATCCTCTCAGGCACGGTGCCGTCGCGGGGCGCCGGTGCCGCTCATCGGGCGAACGGCTCCAGCATCACCGCGGCGGCCTTCAGCCAGGCCTGCCGGGTCTCCGGCTGGAGCTGGTGGTACTCGATCGACGAGCCGGTCTCCAGCGCCGGGTCGTAGGGCACCACGGCCACCGCCCGGGTCCGGGTGGCGAAGTGCCGCTCCAGGTCGTCCTGGAGGGACGAGCGGCCGGGCGTCGGGCAGGAGATCAGGGTGACCGCGTTGTCCGCCAGCTCCCCCATCCCCACCTCGTGCAGCAGGTCGAGCATCCAGTCCGCGCTGAACGCGGCGTCCTCGCGCGGCACGGTGGTCACCACGAGCTGGTCGGCGGCCTGCATGACGGTACGCCAGTTCGAGCTCTCCACGTTGTTGCCGGTGTCCACGCACACCACCTCGTGGGTACGCCGCAGCAGCTCCAGCACCCGCTTGACAGTGAACTGGTCCAGCCGCTGGGCGAACCGGGGGCTCTCCTCCCCGGCCAGCACGTCGTACGACCCGTCGGAGGCGTGCCGGAGGTAGTCGTCGAGGTGCCCCAGCAGGGTCTCGCCCTCGAGGATCTCGATCTGGGCGAGGTCGCTGACCAGGTGCCGGATGGTCCGGGCGTGCCGTGCGCTGCCGGCGCGCAGCCCGAGGGTGCCGCGCAGCTCGTTGTCGTCCCAGGCGAGCACGCCCCGGCCCCGGACGCTGCCCACGGTGGCTGCGGCGAGCACCGTGGCGGTGGTCTTGTGCACACCGCCCTTCGGGTTGGCGAAGGCGATCACCCGGGGTGTACCGAGCTCCCGGCGGAGGACCCCGGCGGCCCGCTCCTCGTCGGTCTCGGTGGCGGGCGCGCGCCACTCGACCCGCGCGGGCTCGATTCGGGCCGGGTAGCCGTCGGCGGTGGCCGGCTGCTGGTACGCGGGCGGCGCCGGCGGCTGCGCAACCGGCTCGGGCGGCTGGTACGTGGGCTCGACCGGCTGGTACGTCGGCGGCCGGTAACCGGTGTCGAGCAGCGCGTACCGGGACTCGACCGGCGGCGGCTCGTGCCGGTAGCCGTTGTCGAGCACGGCGTACCGGGACTCGACCGAGGCGGACCCGCGGTGCCGCTCCGGCTCGGGCTGGACCGGCTCCGACTCCCCCCGGTACGCGGGGGCGGGCTGGTACGCCGGCTCGGTGCCGTAGACCGCCTCCGCCCGGTACGTCGCCTCGGACCGGTAGGTCGGCTCCGCCCGGTACGTGGCGTCCGCCTGCCAGGCGGGCTCGGCCTGGTAGGCGGGCTCGGCCTGGTAGCCGGGCTCGGCCTGGTAGGCCGGCTCGACCCGGTAGGAGGCCTCGACCCGGTAGGGCGGTTCCGCCCCGTAAGTCAGCTCGGCGGGATGCCCCACCGGCTGCGCGCGCCCCGACCAGCCGTTGCCGCCAGCGCGCCGGGGTGGCGACTCGGGGGGAATGCCCACGTCGTCGGCGTGGTCGGCGTTCGTCTGCTCCGCACCGCGGCCGGCCAGCCGGGCCCGGTCGAGCAGCGCACGCCACCGCGGTGTCGGCTCAGCCTGCCGACCCCAGCCGGTATCGCTGCCGTCCAAGGCTCGCCCTCCCAGCGCCATCGATCTGTGCCTGACAGGCTACGAACGAAACCCTATGCGGACCACACCCGTCCGCGCACATCCCCCGGTGGTCCTCCTCACCGCCGGGGCGCGGGCGGGCCGGGGCCGACCGTATCTCAGGAGGTCGGCGCGGTCGTGGGCGGCGACCCGCCCGGCGCCGGCCCGCCGGAGCCCGGTGACGATCTCCTCACAGTGCGTGCAGGTTCCGACGAATCGCCCAATCCCGGCGTCGGTGTGGGCCCCGGCAGCCCGTCGTCCGAGGGCGGACGGACCACGTCCCGCTGCTCGGGCAACGGTGGGGTGAAGACGGTCCGGTCCAGCCGCCGCACCTCCGGCGCCGGGTCCACGGCCCGCACGCCGGGCCGGGCGGCGAGGGCACGCAGCGCCGGGGGCGCGCCGCGGACCACCGCCGCGTACACGCAGGCGCAGCCGGCCCGGTACGCGGCCGCCTCCTGTGCCGAGACCTGCGCGCCGGTGTCGTACACCCGACGCAGCTCGGCGTCGGCGGCGGCGGTCGGGGCGGCGGCGCGCGCCCGGTAGTCGGCGGCCTCCCGGTCCTTGCGTGCGGCCACCTCGCCCATCCCGGCGACCACGTCGTCCGGTACGCGCATCGCGGCGATCCGGACGATCTCGGTCTGCCGGCCGGGCAGCGGCACCCGGGCGATGACCGCGGAGACCGGCACCCCGCCCAGCGCGGACGCGACCCGCTGCGGGGTCAGGTACGTCGAGAAGGAGACCAGGGCCCAGGTCCCGTCGCCGGTCGCCGGCGGCGACGAGCCCGTCAGCCGGGCCAGTTCGTCGGCGGAGGCCCGCAGGTAGGCCGGGATCGGATCACCGGTCGCCACGCCGACGCGGGTGACCTCGCCCACCGTGCGGTCCCCCACCGGCTCGCGCCGGTCCACCCATACCGTGGCCAGCAGGACCGCCGCCGCGCCGAGCAGCGCGGCCCAGGTGAGGAGCCCCGACCTCGACGGCCCGCGCCGCTTCCCGGACGGGCGCGGCGGTTCGTCGGCGGACACGGTGGCAGATCCCCCCTCGTCGCAGGTCGGTGGGAGAGCGCGACGGTCAGTCGCGGAGGATGTCCAGCGCGCGCGCCAGGTCGTCAGGGTAGTCGCTGACGAAGCTGACCTCCTCGCCCGCGCCCGGGTGCAGGAAGCTCAGCGAACGGGCGTGCAGCCACTGCCGGCTCAGCCCCAGCCGGGCCGAGAGGGTCGGGTCGGCGCCGTAGGTGAGGTCGCCCACGCACGGGTGCCGCAGGGTGGAGAAGTGCACCCGGATCTGGTGGGTGCGCCCGGTCTCCAGCCGGACGTCGAGCAGGCTCGCCGCCGGGAACGCCTCGAGCGTGTCGTAGTGGGTGATGCTCGGCTTGCCGCCGGAGACCACCGCCCAGCGGTAGTCGTGGTGCGGGTGCCGGTCGATCGGCGCGTCGATGGTGCCGCGCAGCGGATCGGGGTGGCCCTGCACCACGGCGTGGTAGCGCTTCTCCACCTCGCGGTACTTGAACGCCCGCTTCAACGCGCTGTAGGCGTGCTCACTCTTGGCCACCACCATGATCCCGGTGGTGCCCACGTCGAGCCGGTGCACGACGCCCTGCCGCTCGGCGGCGCCGCTGGTGGAGATGCGGTGCCCGATGGCGGCGAGGCCGCCGATCACCGTCGGGCCAGTCCAGCCGGGGCTGGGATGGGCGGCGACGCCGACCGGCTTGTCCACGACCACGATGTCGTCGTCGGCGTAGACCACCCGGAGGCCGGGCACCGCCTGCGGCACCACGGTCGGCGGGGCGACCGGCGCGGGCAGGGTCACCTCCAGCCAGGAGCCCGCCTTGACCTTGTACGAGTTGGCGCGGACCACACCGTCGACCAGCGCGTCCCCGGCGTCGATCAGCGCCGCCGCGGCGGTGCGGGAGAGGCCGAACAGGCGGGACACCGCCTGGTCCAGCCGCATCCCGTCCAGGCCGTCCGGCACCGGCAGGGAGCGATGGTCGCCGCCGGTGGCGAAGGCGGAGGTCATGCGCGCCCCCGCTGCTCGCTGCCGGTGGTCGCCTCGTCGGCGGCCTCGACGGTGCCGTCCGGCTCGGCGCCGGCCCGGCCGCCGTCGCGCTGCCGGCCGGTGAGTTCGAGCAGCACGGCCAGCGTCACGCCGCAGACGAGGGCGCTGTCGGCCAGGTTGAACACCGGCCAGACCTGCCCGTACGGGTCGAAGAGGCTGACCATGTCCACCACGTGCCCGACGAAGTGCCCGGGCGCCCGGAAGATCCGGTCGGTCAGGTTGCCCAGCGCTCCGCCCAGCACCAGACCGAGGGAGACCGCCCAGGGCAGCGACCGCAGCCGCAGCGCCATCCAGGCGATCCAGCCGATCACGCCGATGGTGATCAGCGGAAAGACCCAGGTGTGGCCGGAGCCGATGCTCCACGCCGCCCCGCTGTTGCGGGTCAGGGTGAAGTAGACCGTGCCGCCGAGGAGGGACACCGGCCCGCGCCCGGACAGCGTCGAGAGCGCGAGCTGCTTGGTGACCAGGTCGGCCAGGAGGGCGACCAGGGCGACGCCGAGGAGGACCCCGACCGCCCTGCGCCGGGGCGTGCCGCCGCCCGAGTCAGCGGTGCCGGATCCGGCGGGCCGTGCTGCGGTCATCTGCTCCCCATCGACGCTCTCGGCGGTGCGTCCGCACCGCCTCCCCTGACCGCCGGGGAGCGGGCCTCAGCGCCGCTCCTCCAGCTGCTTGCACGTCACGCAGAGGGTGGCCGACGGGAAGGCGGCGAGCCGCTCCACCGGAATCGGGTTGCCGCACCGCTCGCACCAGCCGTAACCACCCTCGTCGAGCCGCTCCAGGGCCCGCTCGACCTGCGTGATCCGCTCCTTGATGCTGTTGGCGAGTGAGATCTCCTGCTCCCGCTCGAACGTCTTCGTGCCGGTGTCGGCCTGGTCGTCCCCGGCCGAGTCCGTCAGCCGGTCGCGCTGCAACTCGGTGATCTCGCTCAGCGTCTGATCGTACTCGGCGCGCAACTCGTCGCGCCGGGCCGCCAGCGCCGCGCGGATCTTCTCGGTCTCCGCCGCACTGCGGGTGGCCTTCGCCACCGGCTTGCGGCCGGCGGTCCTGGTGTCGGCTGGCTTCGCCATCGTCAGCTCCCTCAGCCGCGGTACGCGGCGGTCGGCGGTGCCTGGGCAGGGGTCACCGGCCTGGCGTCCCCCATGTACAAAACGGGCGCGCGGCGAGACGGCCGCGCACTCCGGAGGGTGGCAAGAATACGGAACGTACAGGCGTCCGACAACGTGCCGCACCGTCGCGCCGTATTTCACCCCTGAATGCCCACCAATCGGGCAAAGAGAACGCTAGCAGATTATTCGTCCCGGTCCTCGCCGTACTCGCCAAACCACCGGGCCAGCCGACCCCGCCGGCTCACCGCCCGCAGCCGTCGCTCCACCTCGTCCCGCACCTCCGCGGTGGCCACGATCAGCAGGCTGTCCCCGACCTTCAGCCGGGTGTCCGGCCCCGGCACGAAGCCCGCCCCGTCCCGCAGCACCAGGGTCACCGACGCGCCCACCGGCAGCCGCAGCTCGTCCACGTGCACGCCGCCGAGCCGGGAACCCGCCGGCACCTCGACCTGGAGCAGGTCCGCCCGCATCCGTTCCAGCGGGGCCGTCTCGACCCGGATCTCGGCCGCCTCCGCCGGCGCCGTCACCCGCAACCGGCGGGCGGCCGGCGCCAGGGTGCCCGCCTGCAGCAGCGTGAAGATCACCACCAGCACGAAGACCGCGTCGAAGAGCCGCTCCGCCCCCGGCACCCGCTCCGACAGCGGGATGGTCGCCAGCACGATCGGCACCGCCCCGCGCAGCCCCGCCCAGGACAGGAACGCCTGCTCCCGCAGTCCGAACCGGAACGGCAGCGCGGAGACCGCCACCGACAACGGCCGGGCGGCCAGCATCAGGGCCAGGCCGGCGACCACCGCGGGCAGCACGGCGGCGTCCAGCCGGCTCGGCGAGACCAGGAGGCCGAGCAGCACGAACAGACCGATCTGGGCCAGCCAGGCCAACCCGTCGGCGAACCCGAGGATGGCCTGGCGATGCGGCAGCCGGGCGTTGCCCAGCAGCACGCCCGCCACGTACACGGCGAGGAAGCCGGAGGCGTGCAGCACCGCGCCGGCCGCGTACGCGAGCACGGTGAAGCCCACCACCGCGATCGGGTAGAGCCCCGCCGAGGGCAGGGCGGCCCGGCGCAGGGCGTACCGGCCGGTGATCCCGGCGGCCAACCCGACGGCGGCGCCCACGCCCAGCTCGTACCCGACCAGGAGCACCTCGTACCACCAGGCGTGCCCGGCCGGGGCGCCCCGGGACAGCAGCACGACCAGGATCACCACCGGGGCGTCGTTCATCCCCGACTCGGCTTCCAGGGTGGCGACCAGCCGGGGTGGCAGGCGCAGCCGGCGCAGGGTGGCGAAGACGGCCGCCGCGTCGGTGGAGGAGAGCACCGCCCCGTAGAGCAGCGCCAGCCGCCAGTCCAGGTCGAGCAGCAGGTGCACGACGAGCCCGACCACCAGGATGCTGACCAGTACGCCGACCGTGGAAAGGGCGGCGGCCAGGCCGAGCACCGGGCGCAGCGTGCTCCACCGGGCGCTCAACCCACCCTCGGCGATGATCACGATCAGCGCGCAGAAGCCGAGGACCCGGGTCAGCTCGACGTCGTCGAACCGGATGCCCAGTCCCGCCTCGCCGATCGCGACGCCGAGCGCCAGGTAGACGAGGAGACTGGGCACACCCAGTCGGGTGGAGAAGCGCACCGCGCCCACCGCCACCAGCAGGACGGCTGCGCCGAGCAGCAGCGCGAGGTCGAGCCCGGGGGTCATCCGTGGCCGGCCCGGACGGTCCTCACTCGGCCGATCCGTCGCGCAGTCGACGCAGCACGTCCGGCAGCTCCGGAGCCGGACGCTCGACCTGGAAGAGCTTGTCCCGGCTGGCCGCGCCGGTGCGCAGCGAGACCGCGGCCGGTCGGACGCCCAGGGCGTCGGCCAGGGCCCGGCGGGCGGCCTC
>JBARAE010001067.1:0-2322 GCA_049791715.1 Micromonospora sp. | reverse complement strand
GCCCCGCGCGGCGCGTCGGGTGGCTTGGCGTCGCAGCGACCGAGGGCGTGGTTGAGCACCGACCGGCCGGGCAGCACCTCCGCGTCGACGAGGGCGACGCCCCCCGCGCCGAGCCCGGCGAGACCGGCGACCGCGCCGAAGGACTGGAGGAGTCGACGTCGGGTGAGCCGCATCCGGCCACCTTAGAGGCCGGGTTCAGTCCAGGTGGTCCGGCACCAGGGCCAGGGTCGGCGCGAGTTGCGAGTGCAGCGGCGTGGGCAGCGCCTCGCGGGTGAACCAGCCGAGCTGGTCGAACTTGTGCGGCTCGCCGATGGCGACGGTGGCCGGGGCGACCCGGACCGCGAAGACCACCGCCACCCAGTGCGACGGCGGATCGTCGCGCAGCACGTTGCGCACCCCGAGCAGGGTGATCGCCAGCGGGCTCGTCGCGTACTCCTCGCGCACCTCGCGGCTGACCGCGGCCTCGAAGGTCTCGCCGAACTCCAGCGCGCCCGCGCCGGTGTCCCAGGTGCCGGGCTCGTCGCGGGCCCCGGCGCCGCGCCGGGCCAGCAGGAGGCGGCCGGCGCCGTCGTGGCAGACGAAGACGCACGACACCGAGGGGGTACGCGGAGGCTGGTCGGACATCACCTCATTCTGCGCCACGGGCATCCTCGGGCGGGCCGGCACCGGCGATCAACGCCTCCGCGGAGCTGGTCCGGGCGTAGAGCAGGAACCGCCCGGCACGGTGGGTGCCGACCAGGCCGGCGTCGCGCAACGCGGTGAGGTGGTGGGAGACCGTGCCCGGGGTCAACCCGCAGCGCCGAGCCAGCTCGGTGGTGGCGGCCGGCACGGCGAGTTCGTGCAGCAGGGTCGCCCGGGTACGCCCCAACACTCGGGCGAGCGCCGCGCTGGCCGGATCGGCGCTGCGCTCCCAGAGCGTGCCGATCGCCCGGGCCGGGTAGCGCAGGACCGGCTGCGTCGCCCGCTCGGAGAGGTTGGACCAGACCCGGGCGCCGGAGAAGACGGACGGCACCAGCAGCAGACCGCGACCGTCCAGGGTGACCGAGCCCGCCCGGGTGAGGTGGTCCACGAGCAGGGTCCCGTCGTCCCAGGAGACGTACGGGTCGATCCGGTTGAGCAGGCCCTGCACGCCGTCGGCGGCCATCCGGCCGGCGCCGAGCAGCACCTCCCGTTCGAGCAGGGTCCGCATCCGCGGCCAGTACGGGGCGATGGCGGCGTCCCAGTAGGCGGCGATCACCTCGGCGAGTCTGGCCAGGCCGGCCGGCGGGTCGGCGTACAGGGCGGCGAGGCAGGGCGTGCGGGGCCCGGGCAGCTCGTCCAGGCTTGCCCGGACCGCCTCCGGCGGGGTGGCGGCGAGCGTGGCCAGCTCCAGTTCGAGGGTGGGCTGGGAGGTCAGCGGCGGTGGGCAGACGAACGCCGGGATCACCACGGTCGGCACCGGCACCAGATCGGCGAAGAGCCGCCAGTCGACGGCGGCGAGCCGGGGCCGGACCTGCCGGTGCCACGGCACATGGGCGGGGAACCAGTCGGGCTGCTTCACCAACCGGACGCTGCCGACCGCCTCCCACAGCGGCGACACCGCGAACCGGATGTTCGCCAGGTCCCGTACTCCCAGCGCGACGCTCAGCACCGGCACCCTCCCCGTGGATTCGACGCAGCTCAAACTTATCGACCCCGGCCACCCGGGCGACCAGGCTCGCGGCCATGACCGTGACCGCATCTCCAACGACGGACACCCGCTGGCCCCGCCCGTTCCGCTACCTCTACGCGGCCAGCCTCGCCGACAACCTCGGCTACCAGGTCGGCTACCTGGCCGTACCGGTGCTGGCCGTGTCGGTGCTCGCGGCGACCCCCGGGCAGGTCGGCCTGCTCGGGGTGCTCAGCACCGGCGCGTTCCTGCTGATCGGGCTGCCGGCCGGCGTCTGGGTCGACCGGTCGCCGCGCCGCACCGTGATGGTCATCGCCGACCTCGCCCGCGCCGTCCTGTACGCCTCGATCCCGCTGGCCTGGTGGGCGGACCTGCTCACCATCAACCAGCTGTACGCGGTGGTGCTGCTCACCGGCATCGGCACGGTCTTCGGCGACGTGGCCGCGCAGAGCTTCCTGCCGGAGCTGGTCGGCCGGGACCGGCTGGTGGCGGCGAACGCGCTGCTGTCGACAACCAACGCGACCGTCCAGATCGGCGGCCGGGGCTTCGGCGGGCTGCTGGTGCAGGCGCTCGGCGCGCCGGCCGCCCTGGTACTGAACGCAGTCACCCACCTGCTCTCCGCGCTCACCCACACCCGGGTACGCCCCGCCCGCGACCCGGCCGCGCACCCGCAG
>JBARAE010001066.1:0-1515 GCA_049791715.1 Micromonospora sp. | reverse complement strand
AGCGCGTCGGCGCCGCGCAGCAGCTGGTCGGCCGCCGCCAGGCAGCGCTGGGGCGTCGGCGCGGTCACGACAGGACCTCTGCGAGGTGGCGGGCGTCCGCGACCAGGCCGGGCAGGTCCATCAGGTGCGCCCCGTGCACGCCCTCCCTGCACGCCTTGTACGCGCCCACCGCCCGCGACCCGTGCCGGCGACTGAGAAACCCGAGTACGTCACCGCCCCGGTTGGCGTCGTCGAAGAGCGCCAACGCGACCGTGGTGGTCAGCCGCCGGGAGGCGTCCACGATGGCCGCCTCGATCTCGTCGTGCGGCACCCCGCGGGCCACCCGCCGCCGCCACACGATCCGGTGGCAGGCCGCCTCGATCGACGAGCGGCACAGCTCCGCCACCACCGGCCCGCGTACCTCGGCGGCGATCTCCTCGTTGCGCGCCAGCGCGTACGCGTCGTCCAGGTAGCGGGTCACCGGGTCGGAGCCCGGCCGCAGCGTCACCACCGACCGCTCAGCGCGGGCCACCTCGACGATGCGGGACTGGCCGAGGTCGAGCCGGGCGAGCGCGTCGGGCAGCCGGGTGTCGTGGGTGAAGACGACCACCTGCCGCTGCTCGGCCAGCTCGGCGAGCACCCGCGCCAGCCCGTCCACCTTGGCCGGGTCCATGCTCTGCACCGGGTCGTCGACGACGATGAATCGGAACGGGCTCTCCGGCGCGCACCCGCGTGGCAGGAACGCCGCGAGCCCGAGCGCGTGCATCTCGCCCTGGCTCATCACGCCAAGCGCGGTGCCGTTGTCGGTGCCGTCCACGCTGACCGGGATCACCACCCGCCGCCGGGTGTTGGTGCCTTCCAGGGTCATCGCGCCCAGTTCGACGTTGCTCTCCTGCCGCAGCTGCGCCCAGATCCGCTGCGAGTGCTCCGCGAATGGCGCGACCCGCTGGTCGCGCAGCTCCGCCCCCGTCGCCTTCAGCCAGGCCCGCGCGGCCTTCAACCGGGCAAGGGCACAGTCCCGTTCCGGCAGCGTCCCGGCCGCCGCGATCCAGGCCCGCAGCTCGCCGGCCGCCGCCTGCCAGCCGGTGTCGCGCTGACGGAGCAGACCCTTCGCGTACGCCTGCGCGGCCTGCGCCGCCGCGACCACGGCCGGGTACCGGGCGTCCATGTGATCGGCGAGCTCCTCCGGTCCGCCCGGCGCCTGCCGCAGCGCCGCCACGGCCGCGTGCAGCCCGTCCACCGGCACCCCGTCGGCTGTGCCCTCCGGCACGTCCAGGTCGTCGATCAGGTAGTGCGCACGCTGCAGCGCCGCCGTCAGCCGGGCGGCGGCGGCCTGGGCCGCGAGCGTACGGTCGCGCAGCTCCGCCAGGGACGCGGCCGCGCTGGTCCGCCAGCCGCCGTCGAGGCTGCCGGTCGCGCAGACCGGGCACGGCCCGTCACCCCGGTCGTCGTGGTGCTCGATGGCGAGCCGGAGCAGTTCGGCGCTGCGCAGCGACGCCCGCGAGCGCCCGCCGTCGTGCCGCCGCGCCTCGGCGG
>JBARAE010001065.1:0-1995 GCA_049791715.1 Micromonospora sp. | reverse complement strand
CCGCCGACGTCCGCCGGGTCAGGGCGAGGCTCAGGCGGCGCTGCCGGCGGCCGGGGCGGCGGAGATGTCCAGCAGCGCGCCGAGCTGGCGGAACGCCTCCGGCTTCACCCGGTACCAGACCCAGGTGCCCCGCCGCTCGGAGTCGACAAGGCCGGCCTCGCGCAGCACCTTCAGGTGGTGGGAGATGGTCGGCCCGGACAGGTCGAACGCCGGGGTCAGATCACACACGCACATCTCCGGCACCGAAGCGATCATCGACATCAGCCGCAGCCGGACCGGATCACCCAGTGCCTTGAACATCGGCGCGACCACCGCCGCCTGATCGGCGTCCATCGGGCGGACCGCGATCGGGGAGCAGCAGGCGACCGCGTTGAGGTCCACCACCGACAGCGCTTGTTTCGACATGCCTCTAGCTTGACAGATCTCAAAACAGCGTGCAACGTAGGTCCTGCTTCGAAAAACATCTAGGCAAGGGTGACGTGATGATCAAGCTGTTCCGCCGCCGCCGCCGCGCCGCCCACGTCCAGGGCGTGACGCTCTGCGAGTCGTGCGGGCAGGTGTGCACCGCGGCTTGCCGCGCCGACGCCCGCTACGAGCGCACCCGCACCACCGCTCTCACCTACGTCCGCTGAACCCGTCAGGAGGAATGACCATGTCCCGTGTCCAGCTCGCCCTGCGCGTGTCCGACCTCGAAGGCTCCGTGGCCTTCTACTCGAAGCTGTTCGGCGTCGAGCCGGCCAAGCGCCGCCCCGGCTACGCCAACTTCGCCATCGAGAACCCGCCGCTGAAGCTCGTCCTCCTTGAGGGCGAGGCCGACCAGCCCACCGTCATGGACCACCTCGGCGTCGAGGTGTTCACCACCGACGAGGTCAACGCCGCTACCAGGCGCCTCACCGACTCCGGCCTCATCACGCTGGAGGAGAACAACACCGAGTGCTGTTACGCCCTGCAGGACAAGGTGTGGGTACGCGGCCCCGGCAACGAGCCGTGGGAGGTCTACACCGTCAAGGCCGACTCCGCCCAGCTTCAGAAGGCCACCGAGAGCGCCTGCTGCACCCCGGCCGCCGAGAAGGAGCCGGCGACCAGCGGGGCCGCGTCGAGCTGCTGCTGACCCTGGCCCTGTGCGCGCCCGTTCTCGACCTGAGGGCGGGCGCGCAGGGTACGCGGCGGTCGACTACGGGTGGACCGTCGAGCTACGTCCGCAGGGTGCCGAGCATGGCGCGAACCATCGTCAGCGGGTGGAAGCCGACCGGTCGGCGGAGGATGCGGGGACCGGAGCGATTGAAGTCCTCGAGTTGCCGTTCCTGCAGGACGAGCAGCGAACGGGCCGCGACGAACTGACCTGGATCGCACACCTTCAGCCCCGCCCGCGCTTCCTCTAGAACGGTACGGCTGGCGGACGCCGTACGGGGGTGGGCCGCGGCTCGTCGGCGACCGCGGCGGTGAAGCGGGCGGCGAGCGTCGCCATCGCGGCCTGCAGTTCCGGCCCACCCTCGACGCGGAAGGCGAAGGGCAGGGTGGCCAGCCACTCCTGCGCGTACATGGCCGGGTTGCGGGTGCTGCCGAGGAGCACGCAGCCGTCGCCGTACGGTTCGAGCCGGCCCATCGGTGGCCGGATCCACGGGGCCACCGTGGCCGGCGGCGCGTCGAACACGACCCGGGTGGCGAACTGCCATCCGCGGCCCAGGCTCTCCTCGAGGGTGGCCACCGGGTCCAGGTCGTCGGGGGGTTCGAACCCGTCGTCCGTCGGCCGGACGCCGCGCACCCGGTCGATCCGGTACGTGCGGATCGCGGCGGACCGGTGCGAGTGGCACAGCAGGTACCAGCGCCCGAAGCGCACCACGACGGCCCAGGGATCCACCTCGCCCTCCCACTCGGTGCCGGACTCGCCCCGGTACGTGAGCACCACGCGGCGCCGGGCCGCGGCGGCGGCGACGAGGGCGCTCGTGGTGGCGGGGTCGGGGCGGGAGGCGCGCCGGTCGGGCGCAGCCGACG
>JBARAE010001064.1:0-11602 GCA_049791715.1 Micromonospora sp. | reverse complement strand
GCGACGCGAGCATCCGTGCCGCCAACCTGCGCTCCGGCGACGCCCAGGTCGCCGACAGCATCTCCACTCAGGACTACGGCGCGTTGAGCGGCGACTCCTCGCTCAGCGTCCTGCAGTCCTCGTCACTCGGGTACCAGGGGCTGACGTTCAACATCGGTAACGTCGACGGCGTCGGCAGCACGCCGAAGCCCATCAACAAGCCGATCGCGCAGAATGCCAAGGTCCGGCAGGCGTTCGAGTACGCCGTCGACCGCAAGGCTCTGGTCCAGGCCGTCTTCAACGGGATCTTCACCCCCGCCTGCTCGCCGATCTCGCCCGCGAGCCCGTTCTCGTCCGACGAGGCGCAGGCCTGCCGGGAGCACGACCCCGCCAAGGCCAAGAAGCTGCTCTCCGAAGCCGGCGTTCAGACGCCGTACCCGGTGTCGATGCTCATCTCGAACACGCCGGACTCGCTGCGGCTCGCGCAGGCGCTTCAGGCGATGGTCAAGGAGGGTGGATTCGACCTCAAGATCAACCCGGTGGAGTACTCCTCGCTCCTCGACGAGCAGGACCGCGGTAACTTCGAGCTGCTGCAGCTGGGCTGGAGCGGCCGGATCGACCCCGACGCCAACATCACCAACTTCGTCGGCACCGGCGGCAGCCAGAACGTCGCCGGCTACAGCAACCAGCAGCTCGACACCCTCCTGACCCAGGCCCGTCAGTCGAACGACACCGAAGAGCGCAAGAAGCTGTACGGGCAGGCGGTGAAGATCATGCAGGAGGACGACGCGCTGATCTACCTCTACCGGCAGCGCAACCTGACCGCCGTCTCCAAGAAGATCCAGGGTCTGCAGGTCTTCCCGGACGGCGTGATCCGCGCCGCCTTCGCCGGGTTCACCAAGTAGGTCGACCCGTGGCCCGGTATCTCCTCACACGCGCCTGGCACTCAGCGCTGACCCTGCTGTTGTCGACCGTGGTGGTGTTCCTCGGTGTCCGGGCACTTCCCGGGGACCCGGCCCTCGCCCTCGCGGGCGAGGACCGGTCCCCGGAGGCCCTGGAGGCCATCCGCCACCACTACGGCCTGGACCAGCCGCTGCCACTGCAGTTCGCGCAGTACGTGGAACGCGCCGTGAAGGGCGACTTCGGGGTGTCGATCCGAACCGGGATACCGGTCTCGTCGATGCTCACGACCGCCCTTCCCGTCACGGTCGAGCTCTCCGTCCTGGCGATCCTTCTCGCCACGGCGCTGGGTGTCGGCGCCGGGGTGCTCGCGGCGGTCCGCCGCGGGCGCCCGGCGGAGTGGCTGGCCAACGGACTGGCGCTGGTGGGCCTGTCCGTGCCGCACTTCTGGCTCGGACTGCTGGCGATCCTCTACCTCGCCGTGGCAGCGGGACTCTTCCCGGCCTCCGGGTTCGTGCCGATGCTGCAGGACCCGGTGGGCAACCTGCACCACATCATCCTGCCGGCGGTGATTCTCGGCACCGGCCTGGCCGCGATCATCATGCGGCAGACGCGTTCGGCGATGCTGGACGCGCTCTCCTCCGACCACGTCCGTACGGCGAAGGCGAAGGGGCTGCGGCCGGGAGCCGTCATCACCCGGCATGCGCTGCGGAACAGCCTCATCGTGGTGGTCACGGTCGTGGGCCTCCAACTCGGCGGCCTGATCTCCGGGGCGGTCGTCACCGAGCAGATCTTCGGCCTGCCGGGCTTCGGCAAGATGACGATCGACGCCGTGTTCCAGCGCGACTATCCGGTGATCCAGGCGGTCGTCCTGCTCACCGCAACGGCGTACATCGTGATCAATTTCCTCGTGGACCTGCTCTACTCGGTTATCGACCCACGCATCCGTGTGACGGGGGACCCCGCATGACCGTCCTTTCCGTACCGATGGCGGAGGCCGGCCCCGCCAGCATCAGCCGGCGCGCCCGGGTCCTCAGACGGCTGCGCAGGAACCCGCTCGCCGTCGTGAGCTTCGTCGTGCTCGCGCTCGCGGCCCTCGTCGCCCTGCTGTCGCCCTGGATCGCCCCCTACTCGGTGCAGCAGACCGATTTCGCCCACACGTTCTCGCCGCCGGGCACGCCCGGTCACGTGCTGGGGACCGACGACCTGGGCCGGGACGTCCTGTCCCGGATCATGTTGGGAGCGCGGGCCTCCTTGCAGGTGGCGTTTCTGGCGGTGGTCACCTCCCTGGCCATCGGCGTGCCACTCGGACTCGCCGCGGGTTATTTCCGGTCCTGGGACTCGGTGATCTCCCGCTTCACCGATCTGCTGCTCGCCTTTCCGTTCCTGATCATGGCAGTGGGGTTGGCCGCCATCCGAGGGGCCAGTCTCACCAACGCCGCCGTGGCCATCGGCATCGCGCAGATCCCGGGCGTGATCCGCGTGGTCCGCTCGGACACCCTGCGGCTGAAGTCGCTGGACTTCGTCGCCGCGGCCGTCGTGGACGGCGCGAGCGACCTGTGGGTGCTCGCCCGGCACGTGCTGCCGAACGCGACATCGGTGATCCTGGTGCAGGCCACGGTCGCGATCCCGGCCGCGATCCTGGGCGAGGCGGTGCTGTCGTTCCTGGGTCTCGGCATCCAACCCCCGGCCCCCAGCCTGGGCACCATGCTGGCCACCGCCCAGCAGTTCGCCGCTCGCGCCCCGTGGGCAGCGGTCCTGCCCGGTGTCGTGATCATGGGCCTGGCGCTGGCGTTCAACGTCTTCGGCGACGCCCTTCGTGACGCCCTCGACCCGAAGGGAGACCGGCGATGACCACGGTCGAACGGGCGGCCGCTGCCTCCTCCGCGGTCGGCACGCCCGTCCTGCAGGTACGCGATCTCTCCGTCTCGTTCACCACCGAGGGCGGGACCGTCTCGGCGGTCGACCGGGTGAGCCTGGATCTCGCGTCCGGCGAGATCGTCGGGCTGGTGGGCGAGTCCGGCTGCGGAAAGAGCGTCACGGCGATGAGCATCGCGAACCTGCTGCCCGCCAGCGCCCGGATCTCCGGCTCCGTGCGGCTGGAGGGCGCCGAGCTGGTCGGTGCCCGGGAGTCGGTGCTGCGCCGCGTCCGCGGCAAGGAGATCGCCTACATCTTCCAGGAGCCCATGACGTCGTTGAACCCGGTCCTCACCGTCGGGCGGCAGATCGGGGAGGTCCTGCAGGTACACGAGCGGATGTCCAAGCGGGCCGCCCGGGCCCGCGCCGTCGAGCTGCTCACGCTGGTCGGAATCCCGTCCGCCGCGAAACGCGTCGACAACTACCCGCACCAGCTCTCCGGCGGCATGCGGCAACGCGTGATGATCGCGATGGCGGTGGCCTGCGGCCCGAAGGTGCTGGTCGCCGACGAACCCACCACCGCCCTGGACGTCACCGTCCAGGCCGGCATCCTGCAGGTGCTCCGGGACCTGCGGGACCGGCTGGGCACGACCATCCTCATCATCACGCACGATCTCGGCGTGATCGCCGACATCGCGGACCGCGTCGTCGTCATGTACGCGGGGCGGGTGGTGGAGCGGGCACCGGTCACCGACCTGTTCGCGCACCCGTACCACCGGTACACGGCCGGTCTCCTGGAGGCTTCGCCGACCCCCGGCAAACACGCCGGTACCGAGCGGCTGCAGGAGATTCCCGGTCTGGTGCCGGTCCTGTCGACCCAACCCGACGCCTGCACCTTCGCGGACCGCTGCCCGGCCGCCGATGAACTGTGCCGCGACTCCGCCCCGCCCCTGGAGGCGGTCAGGACAGGGTCCACGATCCCGGCCACGGACCACCTCGCGGCCTGTTGGCATCCCTGCCTGACGCCGCGGACGCAGCCCGAGGAGACAACCGCATGACGCCGCAACCGAACGCCCTCGAACTCGAGGACCTGGTGATGCACTTCGGGCCGGTACGCGCCGTGGACGGGGTGTCCCTCACCATTCCCAAGGGCCGGGTCACCGCGCTGGTGGGGGAGAGCGGCTCGGGGAAGTCGACCGTGGGCCGGTGCGTGGTACGGCTCGAAAAGCCCACCGCGGGCGTGGTCAGAATCGCCGGTACGGATGTCACGCAGCTGACCCGGCGACAGCTCCGCCGGCACCGCAGTGACGTGTCGATCGTCTTCCAGGACCCCGCCGGTTCGCTGGACCCGCGGATGCTGGTCGGCGAGATCGTGGCCGAACCGTTGCGGCTGTCCGGCAGGCGGATCTCCCGGCGCGACCGGGAGGCCCGCGTCGCGAAGGAGCTCGGCCGGGTGGGCCTACGGGCGGAGGTGGCGCGCCGGTATCCCCACGAGCTCTCCGGCGGTCAACGCCAGCGGGTCAGCATCGCCAGGGCGCTGATCTCCGATCCCAAGCTGCTCATCGCGGACGAACCCACCAGCGCACTCGACGTGTCCGTGCAGGCGTCGGTGCTCAACCTCCTTGCCGACCTGCAGCGGGACATCGGGTTCGCCTGTCTGTTCATCACCCACGACCTGTCCGCGGTTGAGTACCTGGCAGACGACATCGCCGTCATGTACCTCGGTCAACTCGTCGAAACGGGCTCCCGCGAGCGGATCTTCACGCGTCCAGCCCACCCCTACACACAGGCGCTGCTGGCGGCCGCACCGGTGGCCGATCCGGTCCGCCAACGGCAGCGTCAACCGGTGCTGCTCGGCGACGACCTGCCGTCCGCGCTGGACCCGCCGTCCGGGTGCCGCTTCCGCACCCGGTGCCCGCTGGCGTTCGACCGGTGCGCCACGGAGGTGCCCGCGCACGTGCAGTTCCGTGGGGGCATGGCCGCCTGCCACCTGGTCCAGCCCGACGGCACCCGGCCCGACGTCCGGGACGCCGACACGAGTGAGGTGTTGTCATGACGTTCACCACCAGGCCGACCCTGCAGGGAACTTTCGGGATGGTCTCCTCGACGCACTGGCTCGCGAGCCAGTCCGCCATGGGGATCCTCGAGCGCGGTGGGAACGCCTTCGACGCCGCGGTCACCGCCGGGTTCGTCCTGCACGTCGTCGAACCACACCTGAACGGGCCCGGCGGTGAGGTGCCCGCCATCGTGGCCACGGCGCAGGACCCGACCCCGAAGGTGCTCTGCGGGCAGGGGCCGGCGCCGGCAGGCGCCACCATCGCGCACTTCCGATCCCTCGGGATGGACCTCATCCCCGGGTCCGGCCCGCTCGCCGCGGCCGTGCCCGGCGCCGTGGACGCCTGGCTGATGCTGCTGCGCGACCACGGGACGCTCTCCCTCGAGGAGGTGCTGGAGCCGGCCATCGGCTACGCCGGCGGCGGTCACCCGCTGGTCGGCCGGGTCGGTGACACCGTGGCCGCCGTGCAGTCGCTGTTCGAGGAACACTGGTCCACCTCGGCGCAGCTCTGGCTGCGCGACGGCAAGCCGCCGGCGGCGGGCGAGCTGTTCACCAACCGGGCGTACGCGAAGACCCTGCAGCGCCTGGTCGACGCCGGTCGGGCAGCCGGCTCGGACCGTGAGGCGCAGATCGAGGCCGCACGCCGCGCCTGGGGTGAAGGTTTCGTCGCCGAGGCGGTCGACCGGTTCAGCCGGCAGCCCTTCCAGGACTCCAGCGGGAGCGCCCATGCCGGTCTCGTCACCGGCGCGGACATGGCTGCCTACTCGGCGACGTGGGAGGAACCGACCACCCTCGACTGGCACGGTTACACGGTGGCGAAGACCGGTTTCTGGGGACAGGGCCCGGTGCTGCTGGAGACCCTGGCGGTCCTCGACGCGCTCGACGACCCCCAGGTGTACGACCCGTCGACCGCGGCCTGCATCCACGCTCAGGCCGAAGCCCTCAAACTCGCCTTCGCCGACCGGGAGGCCTGGTACGGCGACGTCGAGGTACCCGCAAAGGCGCTCCTCTCCCGCGAGTACGCGCGGGACCGGGCGGCCCTGATCGGGGAACGCGCGTCGGCGGAGCTGCGACCGGGGCGCCCCGATGGGGCGGAGCCGCGGCTCGCGGCTCACGTGCGACGCAGTGCCGGACGCCGGGTCGACCTGGCGGACCCCACGACGGGGGAGCCGACGGTGCAGTCCGACGGGGTGACCCGCGGCGACACCTGTCACGTCGACGTGGTCGACCGCTGGGGCAACATGATCTCCGCAACGCCGAGCGGCGGCTGGCTGCAGAGCTCTCCCACCATTCCGGACCTCGGCTTCCCGCTCGGCAGCCGCCTGCAGATGTTCTGGCTTGAGGAAGGCCTATCGTCGTCGCTGGCCCCGGGACGCCGGCCGCGTACCACGCTGAGCCCGACCATGGTGCACCGCGACGGGAAGCCCGTCCTGGCGTTCGGCACTCCCGGTGGGGACCAGCAGGATCAGTGGCAGCTGCTGTTCCTGTTGCGCCACCTCGTCGGCGGGAAGTCCCTGCAGGAGGCCATCGACGCGCCGATGTGGCACACCATCAGCCTGCCGGCCTCGTTCTACCCGCGCGACATGGAGCCCGGCGTCCTCGTGGTGGAGGACCGGCTGGACGAGGACGTGCTGGCGGCACTGCGTGCGTACGGGCACGAGGTGCGGCTGTCCGGTGCGTGGAGTCTCGGCCGCCTCTGCGCGGTGACCCGGGACCCGGGCACGGGCCTGCTGGCGGCCGGAGCGAACCCGCGTGGCATGCAGGGTTACGCCTGCGGCCGCTGACGCCTCAGCGGGCCCCGTACCCACCCTCGGCGTTCTCGTACGCCGCCGCGGAAGCGGCGTCGAGATGGTGCAGCGCGGCTCGCTCGGCCCGGTCACCGTCCCCCGACTCGATGGCGTCGACCAGCTGGATGTGCTCGGCCCACGAGTGCGGTGCCCGTTCCGCGGCACCCAGCCGGAAGACCCACTGCACATGGAGGTACAGGGCCTTGGCGATCGACGACAGCCAGGGGTTGCCGCTGATCTCGAGGATCCGCAGGTGCAGGGCACTGTTCAGCTCGGCGACCCGGGCCAGGTCCTGCGCCTCCGTGGCCTCGCGGCCCTGGTCCAGCAGCGCCCGTAGGGAGGTCACGTCCGCCGCCGTCGCCCGCTCGGCCGCCAGCCGGGCGGCGAGCGCCTCCAGGCGCTCACGAACGGCGAACATGTCGGTGATGGTCGCGCTGCTCGGGGAGGCGACCACCGCACCGCGGCGGGGCATGATCACGACGAAGCCCTCCGCCTCCGCGACCCGCAGCGCCTCCCGGACCGGGTTACGGGAGACGGCGAAGTCCTCGGCCAGCCGATCCTCGGTCAGCCGCTCGCCGGGAAGGTAGTCGCCGTTGATGATCGCAGTCCGTAGCGCGGCGAGGACCTGATCGCGTAGCGGCAGGTGTTGAGCGCCGAGCTTGACTCGCAGGTCTTCAGCCACCTGACCGCCTCTCCGTGAACCAACCAGCAAAGCGTATACGAAGAACAATTTTGGGAGGATAGCCGACCGTGCTGAAAACACTGCCAACCGTCATACGCTCCCGGGCTGCCGCGACGGGCGACCAGAACCTCCAGGGGCGACGGCATGCCCTGGTCGTCGTGCTCACCTTCCTGACGGGCAGCGCCGACGCCATCGGCTTCCTGGCCCTCGGCGGAGCCTTCTCCAGCGTCATGACGGGCAACATGGTCCTCCTCGGGCTCTCGGCGGGCCGAGGCGACGCCGATCTCGCCCTGACCTCGGCCTGCGCCATCGCCAGTTTCATCACCGGCGTCCTCGCGGGCGCCCACGTCGCCGGCTCGGCCCAGCCGGACGACCCGGTCTGGCCACGCCGGGTCAGCCGGGCGCTCGTCCTGGAACTACTGGTCTTCGCCGTATTCCTCGTCGTCTGGGTGGTCACCCTGCCCAGTCGTTCCGAGCACGTCGACCTCGGGCTGCTGATGCTGTCGGCAGCGGCGCTGGGCGTACAGAGCAGTGCCATTCAGCGGTTCGGCGTACCGGGCCTCTCCTCCACGTACCTGACCGGCACCCTCACGGCTCTGATCGGCGGTGTCGCCGCGCGGAGCCCGTGGCGCACCCTGCGGCCCAAGGCCCACGTCCTGCTGGCCCTGATCACCGGCGCCGCTGTCGGTGCGCTGATGGCCATGCACCTGTCCGCGTGGTCGCCGGTGCTGCTGATCGTGCCGCTGGTGCTCGTGATCGCCGTGTCCTCGCGCATGGTCGAGTAGGCGTCAGCCGACCTTCGGGGTTGCGCGGGCGATGATCGCGGCGAAGTCGACGCCGCTCGGCAGGGTCCCGTACGCGTGGCCGTGGTCGCCGGCGAGCCGGGAGGCGCAGAAGGCGTCCCCGTCCATCCTGTCGCCGGGGCGCCGCAACTTGCGTCCGGCGAGTACGTTGACGGCCAGCAATTCCGCTGACGTCTCGCCCAAGGCGACTGCTGAAGAGGGTGGTGCCGGTGACGGCGACGCTCGTCCCCCCGCCGGTGACCGATGTACGGCCTACCCGGCTGGCCGGTCTGCGGGGCCGGATCGTCGGTGGCCTCCGGAACACCCCACGCCGGCTGGCCGCCGTGCTGGCCGGCCTGGTTGCCCTGGGATTCGTTGTTGGGGTGGTGGGGTTCACCGGGGTGCGGCAGCGCGCCGACCTGATCGACGGCGTGACGTCTCGCAGCGGTGCGCTGGTGGTGGCCGCGCAAGACCTCTACCGGGCCCTGTCCGACGCGGATGCCACAGCGGCGAGCGCCTTCCTGTCCGGCGGTGCCGAGCCGGCGGCGCAGCGGGACCGCTACCAGAACGGCGTGGCCAAGGCGGCGGCGGCGTTGGCGATGATCGCGGCCGGGCGGTCCGGAGACGGGGCCAGGGACGCCGCCGTAGGGGTGATCGCCGCCGAACTCCCGGTGTACACCGGGCTGATCGAAACGGCGCGTGCCTACAACCGGCAGGGGCTGCCGGTCGGCGCGGCGTATCTGCGGGAGGCGTCGGGGCTGATGCGGCAGCGGATGCTGCCGGCCGCCCAGCAGCTCTACCAGTCGGTCACTGCGGAGCTGGACCGGGCGCGCGACGGCGGTGCCGGGTTCCCCTGGATCGCCGTGCTGCTCGGACTGGGGGCCATAGCCGGTCTGGTGCGGACGCAGATGTGGCTCACCAGGCGGACCAACCGGGTGTTCAACATCGGTCTGGTGGGGGCGACCGCGGCCGCAGTGGTGCTGGTTGGCTGGCTCGGCGTGTCCGCGGTCGTCATCGGTGCCCGGCTGGACGCCAGCGACCGGGACGGCTCGGCGCAGGTGGATCGGCTCGTCCAGGCCCGGGTTGCGGCGTTGCAGGCCCGGGCCGACGAATCGCTGACCCTGGTGGCCCGCGGTGCCGGCGGTGACTTCGACAAGGACTACACCGCGGTGATGACCCGGATGATCGGTCCGGATGGACACGGCGGACTGCTGCGCGACGCGGCCGAGCGGGCCGCCGACGAACCGACGCGGGCTGCGGCCGACAGCGCTGCGGGGCGGGCCCGGGACTGGCTCGCCGCACACCAGAAGCTGCGGCAGCTCGACGACGGTGGCCAGTACACCGAGGCGGTGACCGCCGCGGTGGGCAGCGACCCCGGCGCGACGACGAGCATCTTCAACGAGTTGGACGGCACGCTTGCCGGTGCCATCACCCGCAACAGCGACCGGTTCGAGGCCGACGCCCAATCCGCCCGTCGCGGCTTGTCCGGTATGGACCTCGGCGTCGTGGTCCTGGCCGGGTTGATGGTGATCGGCGCTGCGGCGGGCATCCAGCGACGAATCGCGGAGTACCGATGAGAGCCTCTCGACTGATGTCCGCGGCCGTGGCGCTGACCGTGACCCTCGGCTTGGCCGGCTGCGGCGGTGGCGGTGGGACCCTGCCGGCCGGCACGTCCGCCGTCACGCCGGTCCGCCCGGTCGGGGTGCAGGATCCGGCGGAGGTCCCGGACGGGGCCAACGCCGGCCCCGCCTCCTGCGATCCGCGGGCCAGTCTTCGCCCAGCGGCCGCCCAGCCCCGCCCCGGCCAGATGCCGGCCGGCTCGACCATGGCTCGCATTCTGCAGCGGGGCCGGCTGATCGTCGGTGTCGACCAGAACAGCTACCGATTCGGGTTCCGCGACCCGCTCACCGGAGAGCTGACCGGCTTCGACGTTGACGTGGCCCGTGAGGTGGCCCGGGCCATCTTCGGCGATCCGTCCAAGATCCAGTTCAGGGCAACGAACTCGGCGGCCCGGATCCCGTCCCTGCAGGACGGCACGGTCGACATCGTCGTACAGACCATGACGATGAACTGCGAACGGTGGCAGAAGGTCAACTTCTCCGCCGAATACTTCACCGCCGGCCAGCGGATCCTGGTGCGCCGAGGGTCGCCCGTACGTGGCATAGCCGACCTGGGTGGCCAGAAGGTCTGCTCGGCGATCGGCAGCACGTCGATCCGCAACGTCGCTGCCGCACCGGCCAAGCCGCTGCCCGTCGGGGTGCCGGACTGGACGGACTGTTTGGTGATGCTCCAGCAGAACCAGGTCGCTGCCGTCTCCACCGACGACAGCATTCTGGCCGGGCTGGCCGCGCAAGGCCCCAACACTGTCGTGGTCGGGCCACGGTTCAGCGACGAGCCGTACGGGATCGGCATCAACCGTGACGCCACCGACCTGGTCAGGTTCGTCAACGGGGTGCTTGCCCAGTTGCTGACGGACGGCACCTGGACCCGGCTCTACACCCGGTGGCTGACCGCGCTCGGCCCGGCTCCACAGCCGCCGGCCGCCCGATACCGGGACTGACCGGCGTGACCGCACCAGTTCCGCTGAGCCGTGACGAGGTCGACGTGGCCATCGTCGCGCTGGGGGCGGCGCACGACCGGATCTCCGCCGCCATGTATGCCCTGGACAATCACCCGGGCCTTGCGGCGGTCCGGCTGCCCGGCCTGACCGGACGGACCGAGCGGTACGTCGCCGACCTGGGCGCCCAGATCGACGCGCTCTGGTCCCGGTTCACCGCACTCGGGGCGGTCCTGGACCAGCTCCGGACCCTGCGGGCGCAACGGTCCCGGCCAGGTGACGAGGAGTTGGCGAAGCTCACCTGGTTGCTGTGTGCCCCGGTGGTCCCGGTCGGCGCGAACGGAATGGTCCTCGACGATGCGCCGCCGGGGGCGGTGCGGCTGCCGGCGATGGAGCTCGCCCGTCAGCTGGAAACCGGAAGCGCCGACGCCATCGACCGGTTGTCCATCCTGGACGACGTCGGATCGGCGCTGGTTGTCCGGTTCACGGAGCCGAATGAAGCGCTGGCCCGGCTACGGGCCGCGGTCGACGCGCTCGGGCCGGACGGGGCGCCCACCGCCGCCCTGGACCGGCTCGGCGAGCGACTCGCCGACGTGTACCGGGAGGCGTCCGGCGATCCGCTGGCGGTGGCGCCGGGAGGCCCTGGCGCCGGAACGCTGGACGCCCGGCTGCGCGACCTGGCCGCCGAAATCGCTACGGTGGCCAGCGAGATCGACGCGCTGGTCGGTCTGCGCGACGGGTACCCGCAACGGGCGGAGCGGTTGCGCGCCACAGTCGTCGAGGCCGAGGCCAGCGAGGAGGCGGCCGCCCGGGCCTGCGTGACGGCCGAGGAGAAGATCGCCAACACCGGGCTGCCCGCAGTACCGGATGCCACCCCCGCGCTTCGGGCCCAGCTGGCGCAGCTCGACCAACTTCACCGGGAGCGGCGGTGGAGTCGGCTGGCCGACGAGCTGGCGGCGGCGGAGCGGGCCGCGGCGGCGGCGGTCGAGCGGGCCGCGGGGC
>JBARAE010001063.1:0-1703 GCA_049791715.1 Micromonospora sp. | reverse complement strand
CGGCTCGCCCGTCGGCGGCGGCGCCACGGGCGGCGTGCCCGGCACCGCCGCCCCGTCCACCGGATCCGGCCCGACCGGCGGGCCGGGTCGTCCCGCGGGTACCGAACAGCTCACCGGCCTGTGCCGCGCCTACCTGGCCAAGCCGGCCGGGCAGCGGGACCGGGCGCTCGCCACCGCCGCCTTCGCCGACCTGGTCGCGGCGGCCGGCGGAGCCGACCGGGTCGACGGTCTCTGCACCCGACTGGTACCAGACCCGGCCGCCAAGCCGTCCCCCAGCGTCCGGGTCAGCCGGTCGGGCGCACCCGCCGCGGGCGCCTCCCCGGCCACGGTGCCCACGCCTGCCGCCCCCACGGGGAAGCGGAGCACCGGTCCCGCCCGCTGAGCCCGATCCGGACAAAAATTCATCTCCCCTGCCGGGCGCCCGTCGTCTGCTAGACAGGAAATGGTCGGACCGCGGACGCCTCGACCGGTCACGGTGGGTGGCGTCGTGATCCACTCAACGGTAGGGTCGGTAGCCGCACGGGGGAGAGGAGCGGTCTCTTGGTGATGTCGCCGGGGCTGGACCGGACCAGCGTCCTACGGGACGCGGCCGCGGCGGCCGGGCACATCGCCAGGATCTGCTTCAAGACCGGCCCACCGACCCACACCGGCGTCGAACTGGAATGGACGGTGCACGACGCGGCTGACCCGGCCCGACCGGTCGACCGCGAGCGACTGCGGCAGGCCCTGGGGCGGCACAGCCCCGTCACCGTCGAGGAAACGAGCCCCGCTGATCGGCTCCGGCACGGCAGCACCGTGACCGTGGAGCCGGGCGGGCAGGTGGAGATCTCCACCCCGCCGCGAGCGTCGATCGCCGCGCTGATCCTGGCCACCGAGGCCGACATCGACGAGCTGAGCGCCAGGTTGGACGCTGCGGGCCTGGTCCTGGGCCGTACCGGAATCGATCCCTGGCGGGCCCCGCGGCCGGTCGTGGAAACCCCGCGCTACAAGGCCATGCGCTGTGTCTTCGACCGGCGCGGCCCGGCCGGACGCACCATGATGTACAGCACCGCCGGCCTCCAGGTCTGCCTGGACGCGGGCGAGCCGGAGCGTCTCGCCGAGCGGTGGGCGGCCGCGCACGCGGTGGGGCCGCCGCTGCTGGCGGCGTTCGCCACCGCGGACCGGCACGCGGGCCGCCGTACCGGTTGGGCATCGGCCCGGATGGCCGCCTGGCTTGCCATCGACCCGCCCCGCACCCGGCCGGTCTGGTCGCCCGAGCGGCCGGACCGGGACCCGGTCGCCGCCTGGACCGAGTACGCCCTGGCCGCTCCGCTGCTGTGCGTACGGGACGACGGTCCCGACTGGACGCCGCCGCCGGGGATCACCTTCGCCGACTGGCTTGCCGGGGCACTGCCGCGACCGCCCACCATGGACGACCTGGAGTACCACGTCAGCACCCTCTTCCCCCCGGTACGCCCGCGCGGCTACCTGGAGGTCCTCTACCTGGACGCTCAGCCCGGTCGGGAGTGGACGGTGCCGGTCGCGGTGCTGGCCGCCCTGCTGGCCGATCCGGCCGCCACCCGGGCCGCGCTCGCCGTCGCGACGCCGGTCGCCGACCGCTGGTACGCCGCGGCCCGGTACGGCCTCGACGACCCACCGCTCGCCGCGGCGGCCGCGGCCCTTTTCGACCTGGCCCTGACGGCTCTGCCCGCGCTGGAGCTGCC
>JBARAE010001062.1:0-4318 GCA_049791715.1 Micromonospora sp. | reverse complement strand
GGCCCGGATCATCGAGTGGCTGGAGGCGAACGGGCACGGCGCCGGCGCGGTGACCTGGCGGCTGCGGGACTGGCTGTTCAGCCGGCAGCGCTACTGGGGCGAGCCGTTCCCGATCGTGTACGACGAGACCGGCGCGCCGATCGCGCTGCCCGAGTCGATGCTGCCGGTCGAGCTGCCCGAGGTGGACGACTTCTCGCCGAAGACGTTCGACCCGGAGGACGCCCAGAGCAACCCGGAGACCCCGCTGTCCCGGCGGCGCGACTGGGTGGAGGTGGAGCTGGACCTGGGTGACGGGTCGAAGCGCTACACCCGGGAGACCAACGTGATGCCGCAGTGGGCCGGCTCCTGCTGGTACGAGCTGCGGTACCTGGACCCGACGAACTCGCAGCGGTTCGTCGACCCGGAGAACGAGCAGTACTGGATGGGTCCGCGCGGCGCGGGCGACTGCGGCGGCACCGACCTGTACGTCGGCGGCGCCGAGCACGCCGTGCTGCACCTGCTGTACGCCCGCTTCTGGCACAAGGTGCTGTACGACCTGGGTCACGTCTCGTCGTTCGAGCCGTTCCGGAAGCTGTTCAACCAGGGCTACATCCAGGCCTACGCCTACACCGACGCCCGGGGCGCGTACGTGGCGGCGGACCAGGTGGAGGAGCGCGAGGGCGGCTTCTACCTGGGCGACACGCAGGTCAACCGCGAGTACGGCAAGATGGGCAAGTCGCTGAGGAACGTGGTCACTCCGGACGAGATGTGCGCCGCGTACGGTGCGGACACGTTCCGGGTCTACGAGATGTCGATGGGCCCGCTGGAGGTGTCCCGGCCCTGGGACACCCGCGCGGTGGTCGGCTCGTACCGCTTCCTGCAGCGGGTCTGGCGGGCGGTGGTCGACGAGCAAACCGTTGAGTCGCGGGTCGTCGACGTGCCGGCCGACGAGCCGACCCGCCGCCTGCTGCACAAGGTCATCGACGGGGTCCGTGGCGACATGGAGGCGATGCGGTTCAACACCGCGATCGCCAAGCTGATCGAGCTGACCAACGGGCTGACCCGGCTGTCGGCCACGCCGCGCGAGGTGGCCGAGCCGCTGGTGCTGATGCTGGCGCCGTTCGCCCCGCACGTCGCCGAGGAGCTGTGGCAGCGGCTGGGTCACGACGCCTCGCTGGCGTACGCGGACTTCCCGAAGGCCGACCCGGCGCTGCTGGTGGCCGAGACGGTCACCTACCCGGTGCAGGTCAACGGCAAGGTCCGCGGCCGGATCGAGGTCCCCGCCGACGCGGACGAGGAGTCGGTGCGGACCGCCGCGCTGGAGGCGGTCGCGTCCTCGCTGGGCGGCAAGGAGCCCCGCAAGGTGATCGTGGTGAAGGGCCGGATGGTCTCCGTCGTCGCCTGACGGGCTTTCGCAGGCCCGGGGGCCGCGACCTCTGAGAGGTCGCGGCCTCCTCCTTACCTGTAGATCGGGACGAGCGATATGCCTGAGAGGCATATTTATGACGCTCAGGCATATCGCTTCCCCGGGCACGGTCCTCCCGGGCGCGGCACGCCGGCCATCGTCGGCCCATGGGGTTCTCCGCGCACTGTCCGGCCGCTGTCGGGGCCTCGTGCCACGGCCGGGGCGCGGGATCAGGCGTGCAGGCCCTCCGCCACCGCGGTGCGGTGGCGGAGCAGCCACTTCTGCCAGCTCCGTACCGCCTCGACGGTGCCTTCCGCGCGGAGCCGGCGCAGGCCCGGCTCGCCGCGGTCGGCGCCGGCGTCGATGCCCCGCCAGGTGCCCTCGATCTGGGCGAGCATGACGTCGACCAGCTCGGCCCGGGGGAGCGGCGGGCCGAGGGCCGCCGCGTCGTACGCGTCGCAGAGCAGCCGACAGCGCCGGCCCAACTCGGCGCGGTCGGCCTCGCCGCCCAGCTCCGCCCAGTGCCAGCCGGCGAACGCCACGTCCTCGATCCGGCGACCCGGCCCGGCCAGGTCCCAGTCCAGGAAGGCCACCGGGAGCAGGCCGCCGTCCGAGTGCCGGTAGACGGTGTTCTTGGGGGAGAGGTCGCGATGGCAGACGGTCTCCGCACCGCCGGCCAGTTCGGTCCCCGCGCAGGCGTCGTGCAGCGCCCGGATCACCTCGCCGAGCCGGGTCAGCGCCGCGTCGGCGAAGTACGCCGGATCCTCCCGCTCCCGCCACGGCACCCGCCCGTCGAGGTGGCTGAGCACCTGCCGGCCCCGCTCGTCGACGCCGAGGTACCGGGGCGCCAGGCCGGTCGGCTCCAGGTGGCGCAGCAGCGCGGCCACGAACCCGGCGTTGGCCGGGGGAGTACGACGGACGGTGTCACCGATCCGCACCACCTCGGCGATCAACCCGCCCGACAGCAGTTCCCCATGGTCGGTCACGGGCACGTCGGCAGCGGCGGCAGCCGGTCCAGCCGCAGCAGCGAGTACGCGTGCCGCTGCGGGGGGACGGAATTGTCGTCCGGGTCCACCAGCAGCGCTCCACCCGAGACGACCGCGTTGGCGTGGTCGGCGGTCAGCCGGGCGTACGAGCCGGTCCGCAGGTCGGCCACGTACCAGCCCAGGTCGTAGTCGAAGATCACCAGGTCGCCGACGGCCGTGGGCGAAGCGACCCGTTGGAAGGCGTCGATGGTCGGGAGCCTGGCGCCCGACGGCAGCGAGGGCGCGGCGGCCGGAGAGGGCGAGGAAGGGGTGACCCGGAAGACCCGGACCGGTGCGGCCCAGTCCGGTCGCCAGACGGCCAGGGCGCGCTCGTCCGGGGAGACCCAGGCCGTGGTACGTCCATCGGTGGTCACGTCCACGGTGGCACCCGGTCCCGGGCTCGGCTGCGGGGGTGACGCCTCCTTCCCGTCGGCGCCCACCGCGTGCAGGCGGCCCGTGGCCCGGTCGAACCAGAGCAGGTCGGTGCCGTGAAACCCAACGCCCGCCACCGCGCCGGTGGCCACCGTGCGAACCGTCCCGGCGGCCAGGTCGTGGAGGGTCAGCTCGGCCCTGTCCTTGCCGAGGATCCTGGTCACCGCCAGCTTCCCGTCGCGCAGCGGGGGCCGGAAGAGGACATCGGCAGTGCCCGCGATCTGCCGTGGGGCCGCACCCGACTCCGCGTCCCAGACGAAGAGCTCCGCTCCGCCGCCGCCGTGCGGGGCCGCCCGGCCGAGGTCGCTGCGGGCGTAGACCAGCCAGCGCCCGTCGAAGACACCCCACAGCGGGAAGGTGAACATGTCCGGCATGGTGGCCACCTCCCGCCGGCGGCCGTCCTCCTCCTGCCGGATCAGCGTCATCGGGCCGTCGCGCTGCACCATCGCGAAGACGGAGCGGCCGTCCGGCGCCGGGGTGAGCCCCACCCACCGCTCTCCGGCCTCCTGCGGGAGCCGGTTGTCGCGGATCGCGTCCTGCCAGCTCTGGGGCACGGCGACCGGGCAGAAGTCGGCACGTGGCGGGGCGGTCACCTGGGTCGCGGGCGTCGCCTCGCCCAGGGCAGACGGCGCCGAGTCGCCCGGGGTGCACGCCGCGAGCAGGGCCGCCGCGAGGGCCGGAGCCAGGGCGGTGGCGGCCCACGAGCGGGTCGTGGCGCGGCGGGAGAGCTTCATGATCGCGAATGCTAAGTAGCGTCGGTCGTTCGCGATGCCCGGCGGGCGGGATCGTGGTCTGGTCGTTACCGCCGCCGCCGCCGCTCGGCTCGCCACCAGCGGCTGATCAGCACCAGGCTGGCGATCAGGCCGAGGCTGGCCGGCGCGGCGGCGTACCAGTTGACGTGGCCGGGCGAGCTGACCGCCGCGCCGATCGCGGCGTAGCCGAACGCGGTCGGCGCGGAGGCGATCACGCTGCCGACCAGGAACGGCAGCACCCGGGCGCCGGTGGTGCCGTAGCCGTAGCTGACCAGGCCGAAGCCGGCGATCGGCAGCAGTCGTACGGTCACCACGCCGAGGACGCTCTGCCGGGCGAACCAGCCGTCCAGCCGGGCCAGCCGGCCGCGCACCCGCTCGGCGACGAAGTCCCGGCCCAGCACGCGGCCGACGGTGAAGCCGATCGCCGCCGCGAGCAGCGCCGCCCCGAGGGCGTACGCGGCACCCTCCAGCGGGCCGAAGATCGCCCCCGCGGCCAGCGTGACGAAGGTCCGCGGGACCAGCGCCACCAGCAGCAGCGCCCCGCCGACCACGGCCGCGACCGGGGCGTACCCGTCGAGGGCGTCGGCCAGCCGGGGGAGGTGCTCCAGGTCCGGCCGGGGCGCCACGAGCAGCAGCAGCGCGAACCCGCCGAGCAGGAGCAGCAGGAGGGCGAACCGGCGCGCCGACGACTGGCGGAGCTGCCGCCGGGCGGCCGGGATCACGCC
>JBARAE010001061.1:0-4433 GCA_049791715.1 Micromonospora sp. | reverse complement strand
GCCCCGCGTCTGCTGATCCGGTCAGTTGAACAGGTTGTAGAACTCCGGCGGCGCCTCGACGACCTGGTCCGCCGGCGGCTTCTGCGCGGCGGTGGCGTTGCCGTAGTCCGAGTACGTGATCTTGATGTCCTGCCCGGCGCTCGTCGCCGTCCCCGTCGCGGTCGCGGTCGCCGTCGGCGCGGCGGCGCTGGCGTTCTGGCCGGCAGCCGGGAGCTTGATCACCAGTTCACTGAGCCGCCCCTGCGGGTCCAGCTTCGCCGTGAACGGCACCGACTGCGCCTGCGCCCCGAGCGCGGTGATCACGGCCGGGTCCAGCGAGCCGGCCTCGGCCGCCTTCGACACGTCCAGCGTGCCCTCGTACGTGCCCTCGCCGGTCTGCCGGACCTCGGTGATGCCCTCGGTCAGCACCGAGCTGCCGGCCGGGTCCAGCTTGTCGAAGTCGAAGCCGAGCGACCGGTTGCCCTTGATCCGGGTCTGGTCGAGGTGCTGGTACTTGCCGAGGTTGAGCTTCTGCACGCCGGGGATGCTGCTGGCCGACTTGCCGCCAAGCTCGGCCTTCACCCAGCTGTCCGGCTTGTAGTGGATGACGTCCAGCTTCATCATCAGATCGGAGGACGGGTCGCCGATGGTCACCCGCATCTCCGCGCTCTGGCTCGGCTCGTGCACCTGCCCCTCGGCGGTGGAGCTCGGCCCGGTCATGGTGAACCGGAAGTTGCCGTTGCGGATCTCGTTGGTGGAGTTGAGCAGGGCCTGCTTGGCATCGCCGGTGGCCGACGAGGTGCCGCTCGGCGCGATGCTGCCGGACACCGCGGGGGACGCGGAGGCCCCCGCCTCGCCGGTCCCGTTGCAGGCGGCCAGACCAGGAGTGAGCAGCGCCGCGGCGAAGGCCGCCGTGCTGAAACGTCGAATGTTCACGTGAACCTCTCCAGATGGGAAGTCCGGCCCACGGGAGGCGCCGGAGGCGTTGGCGCCCCAGCCCTGTCGCCGGCTGCGGCGCACGAGCCCCGCCCGGCCGAAGGAGCGAGCCGGCGAGCCCGTGCAACCTCTGTTCCCAGAAGCGGCCTTCCACAATCCCTGTCCGGTTCACGCCGCCGGGTCGGCGACGAACCACCCGGGACCGGTCAGCGCAGCGCGCCGGCGAGCTGGCGCAGCTCGTTCTCCCGGGCGTCGCCGATCACGATCACCGTACGGTTCGGCTCCAGCAACACCAGCGCCTGCTCGTTGTCCCGGGCGGTGTACCGCTGCCAACTCCCCCCGGGCAGCTCCGCCGGCCCCTGCGGCTGCCCGTTGCTCAGCTCCGCCGGCAGCAGCTTCTCGGCCGGTACGTTGCTCTGCACGAGCTGCGCGCCGCGTCCCTCCGGGGTCACGTAGCCGATGCGCAGGGTCGAGCCGCCGTCCGCGGTCTGGTAGCGGGCGCTGACCGTTCGCCAGGCGGAACCCAGGCCGTCGGGTTGGCTGACCGGAAAGGCGTTCGCCGCCCGGGCCTCCGCGATCGCCGGGGCGGGGTCCACCGTGGTGGGTTGGTCGCCGCCGAGGAAGCCCCGGTAGAAGGCGAGCAGCAGGGCGATCGGGACCAGTAGCACCAGCAGCGAGAGAGCCATGTCCCTCGGCGACCGCTCGGAGCGCGCCTTCTCCCGCCGGGCGGGCGGCGCGGGCTGGTCACCGGAGACGGCCGGGTGACTGCTCGCCCCGCCCCGGGCCGGTCCGTTCACCGGCTCGACGAGCGCCGGCTCCCCCGCGTCGGCGAGCGGGGGTGGGGTCGCGCCGGTCGCGGGCTCGACCAGCGCCGGCTCCCCGGCGGACGGCTGGGGGGCCGGACCGCTGGGAGTCACCGGTGGCTGACCGTCCGGCGGGGTGGCGTCGGTGAGCTTGCGGTCGGCAGGCTGCGCGGGTTCCACCCGCCCATTCTGGCAGCCGGCCGTCCGGCGGCGACCGGGCCACCACCCGGGCGGGGTCGGTGGCCGCGCCGTCCGGCGGGCGATCGGGTGGGAAACACCACTCGTACGGGCCGCCCGCCTGGCGGGAACGGCGTCATGCCCGCCCCGGCACAGCGTTAGGTTGGCGATCGTGTGAGGATCAGCGACAAAGCCGGCAGCGGCGACGGCCGCATCCTGCCGGTCCACCCCGCAACGTCGCGAGGAGGAAGCCGTCATGACGAACACCAGGACACGGGTCCCCCAGGATCTCGACCGTAACCTTGCCCTCGATCTGGTCCGGGTCACCGAGGCCGCCGCCATGGCCGCCGGCCGGTGGGTCGGCCGGGGTGACAAGGAGGGCGGCGACGGGGCAGCCGTCGACGCCATGCGCAAACTGATCAACTCGATCCCGATGCGGGGCGTCGTGGTGATCGGCGAGGGCGAGAAGGACAACGCGCCGATGCTCTTCAACGGCGAGGAGGTCGGTGACGGTACCGGTCCCGAGGTGGATGTGGCGGTCGACCCGATCGACGGCACCACGCTGATGAGCAAGGGCATGCCGAACGCCCTCGCGGTGCTGGCGGTGGCCGAGCGCGGCGCGATGTTCGACCCGAGCGCCGTCTTCTACATGGAGAAGCTCGCCGTCGGCCCGATGTACGCCGACGTGGTGGACATCAACGCCGGCGTGTCGGAGAACCTGCGCCGGATCGCGAAGGTGAAGGGGACCGACGTCTCCGAGGTGACGGTCTGCGTCCTGGACCGGTCGCGCCACGACGACCTGGTCAAGCAGATCCGGCGTACCGGGGCGGGGATCCGGTTCATCTCCGACGGCGACATCGCCGGCGCGATCGCGGCCGCCCGCGGCGAGTCCGACGTCGACGTGCTGATGGGCATCGGCGGCACCCCGGAGGGGATCACCGCCGCCTGCGCGCTGAAGTGCATGGGCGGCATGATGCAGGCCAAGCTCTGGCCGCGGGACGCCGAGGAGCGGGAGAAGGCGCTGGCCGCCGGGCACGACCTGGACCGGGTGCTGTTCACCGACGACCTGGTCACCGGCGACAACTGCTTCTTCGTGGCGACCGGGGTCACCTCGGGCGACCTGCTGCGCGGGGTGCGCTACCGGGCGGGCGGGGCGTACACGCAGTCGATCGTGATGCGCTCCAAGAGTGGCACGATCCGGGTGATCGACTCCTACCACCGGCTGGAGAAGCTGGCGCTCTACTCGGCCGTAGACTTCGACGGCCGGCCGTTGGCCGAGCAGGAGTGAGTGCGACCGGGACGGCGGCACCCCCCACGCTGCCGACCTCGCGGCGGATCGCCGGCGTCGGGCTGGCCACCGCCTCCGGGGTCGCGGTGGCCGTCCAGTCCCGGATCAACGGAGAACTCGGCGTACGACTGGCCGACGGGATCGCCGCCGCGGTGGTCTCGTTCGGCCTCGGCTTGCTGGTGCTGCTCGTGCTGGTCCCCGCCACCCCGGGTGGTCGGCGGGGGCTGGCCGCGCTGCGGGCGGCGCTGGCCGACGGGTCGTTGCGGCCGTGGCAGTGCCTCGGCGGGGTGTGCGGCGCCTTCCTGGTCGCCACTCAGGGGCTGACCATCGGCACGCTCGGCGTCGCCGTCTTCACCGTGGCGGTGGTCGCCGGGCAGTCCGGCAGCAGCCTGCTGGTCGACCGGGCCGGGATCGGGCCGGGCGGGCGGCAGCCGGTCACCCCGAACCGGCTGGTCGGCGCGGTGCTCACCGTGGTGGCGGTGCTGCTGGCGGTCGGCGATCGGCTCGGCGACCCGGGCGCCTTGGCGTTGGCCCTGCTGCCGCTGCTCGCCGGCGTGACCATCGCCTGGCAGCAGGCGGTGAACGGCCGGGTCCGGGCGGCCTCGGGCAGTGCCCTGGCCGCCACCCTGGTGAACTTCGCGGTCGGCACGGTGGCGCTGCTGGTCACGTTCGCGGTCGAGGTGGCGTTCCGCGGTCGCCCGGCCGGTGCCTTCCCGAGCGAGCCGTGGCTCTACCTGGGCGGCCTGATCGGCATCGTCTTCATCGCGCTCGCCGCCGCCATCGTCCGCTTCACCGGGGTGCTGCTGCTCGGCCTGGCCACCATCGCCGGGCAGATCGTGGGGGCCGTCCTGCTGGACCTGGTGCTGCCGACCGCGGCGTCGCATCCCGGCCCCACGACCCTGCTGGGCGCCGCGCTGACGATGGTCGCGGTGCTGGTCGCCGCGCTCGGCCCGTCCACCCGGCGATAGCACAAGCCCCGGCCGCAGGGGCTCCGGTCACCGCGCCGCCGCGGCGGGGCGCAGCCCCGGGACGCTCTCGGCCAGCACCTCGTCGAGCGGCGTCGGCGTGACGCCGAAGGTTTCCTGCGCCAGCGTCGAGTCCATCATGAACGGCCGGTCGAACTGGTAGGCCGTCTCCCGCAGCTCCCGGGCCATCGGGTTGACCAGCCCAGCGAGCCAGAGCGCCGAATACGGCAGCCGGGTCAGCTTCGGCGCGGGCGCGCCGGCCAGCGCCGCCGCCCGGGTCGCCAG
>JBARAE010001060.1:0-1693 GCA_049791715.1 Micromonospora sp. | reverse complement strand
CACCAGACCTTCCAGGGCCCGAACTTCGTGATCTGCTCGTTCGTGCCGCGCAAGGTGGACTACCACCCGGACGCCATCCCGGTGCCGTACAACCACCACAACGTCGACTCCGACGAGATGCTCTTCTACACCGGCGGCAACTACGAGGCCCGGCGCGGCTCCGGCATCGAGCAGGGCTCGATCTCGCTGCACCCGTCCGGCTTCACCCATGGCCCCCAGCCCGGTGCCGCGGAGCGCTCGATCGGCGTGGACTTCTTCGACGAGCTGGCCGTCATGGT
Source organism: Micromonospora sp. (assembly GCA_049791715.1). Taxonomy (GTDB): domain Bacteria; phylum Actinomycetota; class Actinomycetes; order Mycobacteriales; family Micromonosporaceae; genus Micromonospora. The sequence goes on along the minus strand of JBARAE010001060.1, from coordinate 1,415 downwards.
CGACACGTTCCGCCCGTTGGACCTCTGCGACGCGGCGTCGCAGTGCGAGAACTCCGGGTACGCCTGGACCTGGGCGCGCCGCCCCTGATCGCCGTACCGGGTCCTGGCGAGGCGCCGGCCAGGACCCGTCGACGACGGGCCGTCAGAGGGTCGGTGCCTCGTACACCAGCGCCACCGCGATGCCGGTCAGCCCCTCGCCGCGGCCGGTGAACCCGAGGCCGTCGGTGGTGGCGGCGGAGACGGTGACCGGGGCGCCCACCGCCTCGGAGAGCACCCGCTGCGCCTCCTCGCGGCGCGGCCCGATCTTGGGCCGGTTGCCGATCACCTGGACCGATACGTTGCCGATCCGGAAGCCGGCCGCCCGCACCCGCCGGGCGCTCTCGGTGAGCAGCGCCACCCCCGGCGCGCCGGCCCACTCCGGCTGGTCGACCCCGAAGTTGGCACCCAGGTCGCCCAGCCCCGCCGCGGAGAGCAGCGCGTTGCAGGCGGCATGCGCCGCCACGTCCGCGTCGGAGTGCCCGGCCAGGCCGTCCTGGCCCGGCCAGTGCAGGCCGGCGACCCAGCAGGGCCGTCCGGCCTCGAAGGCGTGCACGTCCGTGCCGATGGCCACCCGTGGAACGATCATGCGCCCGAGGGTACGCGTCAGACCCCGGTTGCCAGCAGGTGCTCGGCGAGAGCCAGGTCGAACGGGCGGGTGATCTTCAGGGCGAGTTCCGACCCCGGTACGCAGACCACCGGGACGCCCTGCTTCTCGACCAGGCCCGCGTCGTCGGTCAGCGGGTCCCCGGCGGCGGCGTGCGCGGCGGCCAGCACCGTACGGCGGAAGCCCTGCGGGGTCTGCACCGCCCGCAGGGCGGAGCGGTCGACCGTGCCGAGGACCCGCTCACCGGCGTCGACCTCCTTGATCGTGTCGACCACGGGGAGAACCGGGATCACCGCGTCGTGGCCGGAGCGGACCGCCTCGGCGACCGACTCGACCAGCTCCGGAGGGGTGAGCGCCCGGGCGGCGTCGTGCACCAGCACGATCTCCGGCCCGGCGGGGACGGCCGCCAGCGCGGCGGCCACCGAAGCCTGCCGCTCGACGCCACCGGGCACCACGGTCACCGGGGCCACGGCCGCGAGCAGAGCCCTCACCGAGTCGACCTCGGTGGCCGGGGCAGCCACCACGATGGTGTGCACGGAGGGCGCGGCGGCGATCCGGCGTACCGCATGCACGAGCAGCGGCTCGCCGGCGAGCGGACGGAGCGCCTTGGGAGCGCCGGGGCCCAGGCGTACGCCGGCACCGGCCGCAGGAACAAGGACCGCGACGTCACCGCGCGGATTGAGCTGCGCGGTCACGTCGCGGTCCTCGGATTTCTTTGCTACGGGCTGGGTACGACGATGATGTGGGAACTAGGCCTCGCCCAGCACCTTGT
>JBARAE010001059.1:0-5819 GCA_049791715.1 Micromonospora sp. | reverse complement strand
GGCACGCCCCGCTGGCCGAGTTCGCCCGCATCGCCGACCGCTTCCCGGTCTTCCGGATCACCCCGGCCCGGCCACCCGCCGCCGGCCGCTGACGGGCACCGACCGGCTCGGGCTCAGCGGCCGACCGGGCCCACCCGAGGCTCGCCGGACCCCCTGCCGGCGAGGGACGATGTCCACGAGGCCGCCACCTCCGCTCCCGGGAAGAGGTGACTTGATGGTCTTCGGCATCCTCAGCGCCGCCGTCCACACCGTCCTCGGCGCCCTGCTCGGGGGCTGGGCCGGCGGCACGCTCGGTCTGGCGCTCGGCACGGTCGTCGGGCTGCTCGTCGGCGCGCCCTTCGGCTGGGCGGTCGCCGCGGCCCGGACGTACCCGGCGACGGCGAAGGGGCTCCTGCTCTTCGTCGTCGACCACAGCTGGAGCCTGGTCAACACGGTCGTCGGCGCGGTCTACCTCGCCGCGCACCTGGTCGTCGGGCATCGGCTCGACCGGGTGGTGTGCCAGCACAGTGGCCGGGTCAACGTCGTGGAGGGCGTCTCGCCCCGGTACGCCACCACCCTCGGCACGGTCTGCGCCGGCTCCAGCCCGGGCATCCAGCGGCACGAGGACGTGCACATCCTTCAGGCCCGGCTGCTCGGCCCGCTCTACCTCCCCCTCGTCGCGGCCAACTACGTGCTGTTCACGGTCGCCCCGGTCTGGCTGCTCTGGCACGACCACACCAACGCCCCGATCGACCGCTTCACCCGCTACTTCGAGATCGGCGTCTACCCGCACACCTGGCACGAGGCCATCGCGTACCGCATCCAGGGCACCCCACCCCGCTGACCGGCGACTCAGCGTGGTTCGGCCGGCTCGGCGGCGGCAGCGCCGCGGCGGGCCGCCCGTCGGGCCCGCACGATCCGGACCACCACCAGCAGCACCACCACGGCGAGCAGCGCCTCGCCGCCCCACCCGAGCCGCCGCTCGAGCAGGCGGAAGGACGCCCCGGCCAGGTACCCGAGCACCGCCACGGTGAACGCCCAGAGCGCACCGCCGGCGACGTTGGCCAGCGTGAAGGTGCGCTGCGGTATCCCGCTCATGCCGGCCAGCCCGGGCACCAGCGCCCGCAGCGCGGCGGCCCACCGGCCGAGCACCACGGCCATGGCGCCCCGCCGTCGGATCAGCTCCAGCGCCCGGTGCAGCTCCCCGGAGCGGACGAACCGGCGCGGGGTCCGCTCCAGCAGCCGCCGGCCGTACCGGCGGCCGATCAGGTAACCGACCTGGTCGCCGAGTGCCGCGCCCACCACCGCGGCGACCACCACCGCCCAGAGCGGCAGCCGCCCCTCGTGCGCCAGCACTCCGCCGACGAGCACCGCGATCTCCCCCGGTACGACCAGGCCGAGGAAGGTCGACGCCTCCAACGCGGGCAGCAGGAAGACCAGGGCCAGCACGAGGGCGGGCGGCAGCGCCACCAGCAGGCTCAGCACCCGATCCATCCGCCGATTGTCGCCCGTCGGGACGGAGTACGCTGGCTCGTCACCCGGTCCTGCCCCACCAACCGGTCCGGCACCCGACCCTTGATCAGGTCGTGATCGGCGCGCAAGGGCGGGGAATGAAGCGGGCGCGCTGCGGGGACAATAGGGCGAGGACGGGACGAGAACAGCGCGAAGGAGCGCCCAGGCCCGCGGACACGACGGGACGGGGGCAGAACGTGGAGGGCGAAACCGCCGCCGGCGAGATGTTCCCCGGTGACGACCCGACCAGCGCGGCGCACCGGGCGACGGACTGGGCGGCCACCCCTCTGGGACCGGTGGACACCTGGCCGGCCGAGCTACGGGCAGCGGTCCGTACCGTCATGCCCTCCCGGATCCCGATGCTGCTCTGGTGGAGCCATGAGCTGGTGCAGATCTTCAACGACCCGTACACGAGTGTGCTCGGGGAGAAGTTCCCGGCCGCCGTCGGGCAGCGCGCCGCGGACTGCTGGGCCGAGATCTGGGACGTCGTCGGGCCGCTGGCCGAGCAGGCGCTGAGCGGAGGCTCCACCTACTCCCACGATCAGCTGCTCTTCATGCTCCGGTACGGCTTCCTGGAGGAGACGTACTGGACCTTCTCCTACAGCCCGATCAACAATTCCGAAGGGCAGGTCGGCGGGGTCTTCGTGGCCACCAGTGAGGTGACCGGCCGGGTCGTCGGGGACCGCCGGCTCGCGCTGCTCCGCCAACTCGGTGAACTCTCGATCGCGGAGGCGGACAGCGCGACGGACGCCGTCCGGTCGGCCGCCCGGATCCTCGCCGGCGGGCCCGCCGATCTCCCGGCCGGCATGGTGTACCTGCGGGAAGACCAACTCGGCGGGGCCGACCACCCGACCCGGGACGGTGACGACGTGCGCCTGGTGGCGTCGTTCGGCCTAGCCGATAGGGCCGAGGGGTTCGCCGAGGGCGTCCCGGCCGAGGTGGCGGAGGCGGTCAAGACGGGCCGGCCGGTGCGGGTCACCAGGCTGACCGGGACGACCTGGCCGACCGTCCGAGTGGACGGCATCGGCGACCCGGCCGCGGTCCAGGAGGCGTTGGCGCTTCCGCTGCTGGCCACCGGGAGCGGGCGGCCGGTCGGGGTGCTGGTCCTCGGCGTCAGCCCGTACCTGGCGTTGGACGAGCCGTACCGGCACTTCCTCGACCTGGTGGCGAGCCGCGTCTCCACCGCCCTGACCGACGTGCTGGCGTACGAGGCGCAGCGTCGGCGAGCCGCCGCGCTGGCCGAGCTGGACGCGGCCAAGACGGAGTTCTTCACCGACGTCAGCCACGAGCTGCGCACCCCGCTGACGCTGATCACCGGGCCGGTGCAGGAGAGCCTGACCGACGAGCGGGAGCCGCTGCCGCCCGCCCAGCGGGAACGGCTGGAGCTGGTGCACCGCAACGCCGGCCGGCTGCACAAGCTGGTCAACGACATGCTGGACTTCGCCCGGATCGAGGGGGGCCGCCTGGAGGCGGAGCGGGTACCCACCGACCTGGCGGGCCTGACCCGGGGCATCGCCGACTCCTTCGCGTACGCCATGCAGCAGGCCGGGCTGACCTACGCGGTGGACGTACGCCCGCTGCCCCGGACCGGGTACGTGGACCGCGACATGTGGGAGAAGGTCGTGGTCAACCTCCTCGCCAACGCGTTGAAGAACACCCTCAGCGGCACCGTCCGGCTATGGCTGGGCGGCGACGAGAACGTCGTCACCCTGTCCGTCAGCGACACCGGGGTGGGCATTCCCGCCGACCAGCAGCCGCTGCTGTTCCGCCGCTTCCACCGGGTACGCGGCAGCGGCGGGCGCTCCCACGAAGGCGCCGGCATCGGGCTGGCTCTGGTGCAGGAGCTGGTCCGGCTGCACGGCGGCGAGGTGGGCGTCCGGTCCGTCGAGGGCGAGGGCTCCACGTTCACCGTCCGCATCCCGTACGGGCGGCCGACGGATGAGCGGGCCGATGGCGGCGGGCGGCCGTTCGGGTCGTACCGGGACGAGGCACTGCGGTGGGTGCCGGAGACCGCGCCGGAGCCCCTGCCGGCCGACCGGGGCGCGCCGGCAGACGCGCCCACGGTGCTGGTGGTGGAGGACAACCAGGACCTGCGGTCGTTCCTGACCAGCCTGCTAGCGCCCTCGTACCGGGTGCTCACGGCGGCCGACGGGCAGGCTGCGCTCGACCTGACCGCGCGGGACCTGCCGGATCTGGTCCTCACCGACGTGATGATGCCGCGGATGGACGGCTTCGCCCTGCTCCGGGCGCTGCGGGAGGACCGGCGGACCGCCGGCCTGCCGGTGATCGTGCTCTCCGCCCGTGCTGGGGAGGAGGCCGCGGTGGAGGGGCTGCGCGCCGGTGCGGACGACTACCTGCCCAAGCCGTTCTCCGCACTGGAACTGCTCGCCCGCGTGCGGGCGCATCTGGAACTGGCCCGGTTGCGCGGCCGGGAGGCGACCTGGCGGGCCGCCCTGATCGATTCCCTCCAGGACGCCTTCGCGGTGTACGACGCCGACACCACCCTGCTGGAGGCCAACCAGGCGTTCTGCCAGTTGGTCGGCGTCGACCGGCTGGAACTGCCGGCGCCCGCCCCGCACTCGTGGTGGCCGGACCGGGAGACCGAGCCGGCGGAATGGCGACGGGTCCAGGAGGTGGCCGCGGAGATGCGGCGGACCGGCAGCGGCCGGTACACCGTGCCGCTGCGGCACGCGGACGGGCACCGGATCTGGGTGGAGGTCGTCTACAACGCCCTCCTGGAGCCCGGTACCGAACAACGGCTGCGCGTCGCCACGCTCCGCGACGTGACCGCCGAGGTCCGCGCGACCGCCGGGCAGGCCGCGATGGCGGCGCTCGCCACCCGGCTGGCCAGCGCGAGCGACATCACCGAGGTGCTCGACGTCGGCCTCGCCGAGCTGGGTGACCTGCTGGGCGGGGCACGCGGGGTCGCGATCTGCCCGGACCCGACCGGGGCACCGGTGGTGACCGGGACCGGCGCGCAGCTGACCCCGGAGATCCGGCGGGTCCTCGACGACCTCGGTCCGGACGACGACCCGTGTCTGGTGCGGGACGACGCCGGACGGGTGACCGCGGTGGCGGCCCGGATCGAGGCGGGCGGCACCGGCGGGGTCTGGCTGGAGCTGGCTTCTCCCCGACCGACGCCGGCGGTGGACCGGTCGCTGATCCGCCAGCTCTGCACGGCGATGTCGCAGGCGCTGGTCCGGGCCCACGCCTTCGAGACGCAGCGCGCGGTGGCGCTGGCCATGCAGCGGGCGATGCTCGGCCCGACCGAGCTGCCGCCGGGGTTCGCGGTGCGCTACGAGCCGGCGGTGCGCCCCTTGGAGGTCGGCGGCGACTGGTACGACGTGGTGCCGCTCACCGGCGACCTGGTCGGCGTAGTGGTGGGCGACTGCGTCGGGCGGGGGCTGCCCGCGGCGACCGTGATGGGTCAGCTGCGCAGCGCGTGCCGGGCCCTGCTGCTCCAGTCCAAGAGCCCGGCCGAGGTGCTCAGCGCGCTGGACGGCTTCGCCCGGCTGATCCCCGGCGCCGCCTGCACCACCGTCTTCTGCGCGATCATCGACTGCGCCGGTGGCGAGGTCCACTACTCCTCGGCCGGCCACCCGCCGGCGGTGCTCACCGATTCGTGCGGCGCGCACGAGCTGCTGGATCAGGCTGGTTCGGTGCCGCTGGCCAGCGTCGCGGTGTCGCGACGTCCCGAGGCGGTCGCGTCGCTGCGGCCCGGCTCGACGTTGCTGCTCTACACCGACGGTCTCGTGGAGCGGCGCCGGGAGCTGATCGACGCGGGCATCTCGCGGGCGGTGGCCGTGCTCGCCGACGCGCGGACGCTGCCGGAGGAGGAGCTGGTCGACCGGCTGGTCCGCGACCTGCTGCCGGTCTCCGGCAGCGACGACGCCGCCGTGCTGGTCTACCGGCACCGGGCGCCGGCGGTCTTCACCGCCTCGCTGTCGGCCGACCCGGCCCAGCTCGCCCCGACGCGGGAGCGGCTGCGCGGCTGGCTGCACGACCTCGGCGTGGACGAGTGGGACGTGGAGACCGTGCTGATCGCGACGGGTGAGGCGTGTGCCAACGCGATCGAGCACGGCTACCGGTTCGCCTCCGGCACCACCACGACCCTCCGTGCGGAGCTGCGCGGGGGCCGGCTGGAGGTCGAGGTACGCGACCGGGGCGCCTGGCGGACGGGCATGGACGACAGGGACGGCGGGGACCGTGGCCGCGGACGGCTGATCATGGCGCGGGTGATGGACGAGGCCACCATCGTCGGGACGCCGGAGGGCACCACGGTGCGGTTGGTCAAGCGACTCGGCGGCGGCTGAGCCGGGGTGCGGGTG
>JBARAE010001058.1:0-2262 GCA_049791715.1 Micromonospora sp. | reverse complement strand
TGTTCGAGTCGGTTCAGCCTGAGGACCCACGACCACGTGAAGCGATCGAGCACGCCCGCGCCTGGGTGCGTGGTGAGGTCAAGATGATGCAGGCTCGCGCGGCGGGCGGCCATGCAATGGGCGCGGCCAGAGACCTGCGTGGGGCGGCACGGCATGCTGCGTACGCTGCTGGCCAGGCGGGGGCCGTCGCACACGTCGCCGCGCACGAACTCGGTGCGGCCGCCTATGCGATCAAGGCCGCACGTGCTGCCGCGCCGGAAGGCGAGAGCGACGCCGCAGGGCGACTCGAGTGCCGATGGCAGCGTGACCAACTCCCGGAGGCGATTCGCGAGCTGGTGCTCGATGACCAGCGGTTGCGGAACGACATCTGCTGGTCGGTGTTCGACTGCTGATCGGGCGTGAGGGGCGAGCCCACGCCGGCGCTGATCGAAGTCTGCCGCAGAGATGGACTATGGGTTCGACGGCGATGTCCGCCGAGCCAGCCTGAGTGAGGCGGAACCGAGATGACGCGGGTTGATGCCGCGGCACGGTGAACAACCGATCAAGCTCGTGTCTTGAGTCAAAAAGTTGGCAGGACCGACGTGCTGGCCAGTCCCGTAAGCAGATCGCTAGCCCGGCGTCCGGCGGTGCTCGCTTCTTCCGGCGAGGCGCTGCGCTTGCCCGTTGTGCACATCGCTCACCCACTCCCAGCCGGACTTAGCCGATGGGCCGACCCGCGGGTCGCTGGGAGCACGGGCGTCACGCACGACTCCTCGGCGCCCTACCTCGCGGTGTCCGCCTCCGGGCTGATCGGCGCGGCGGTCATCAGCGTGCTGGGCGCCGGCTGGCTCGCCTTGGTGGGCGCCGGGTTCCTGGCCGCCGCGCTGCTTGCCACCGCGGTGCCGATGAGGTCCGCGCGCGGCGCGCGGCCGGAGCGGGACCGCGCGGCGGCCGAGGCGGGTACGGCATGATCTCGGCAGTTGGAGAATCACACCGCTCCCCCACACAACCAGCGTGGGCAGCCGCAATTAGAGCGACAGCCCGGGCGCCTCGACCAAAGCCTGGCCGGGCAACGGTCGTAGGTCAAGGAAACAAGTAGCCGCTGACCGGGGCGCCACGGCGCGTGACGGACGTGCGGTGGCGCTCTGCGCTCGCTCATGTCGAGATGAGGACGTCCGCCGACGCCGGCCCATCCCTTCGGGGAAGCTCACGCTGTACCCTCCGGCTTGTGAAGCGCGGGGCGCCCCATGCCGACTGGGAAAGATACGTTCGAACCATCGCAACCGCGGACGGCCCTATCGTTCTTGCACCGTTCGTTGGCGGAACATGGCATGGACGTGGCAGGGAGTACCGCAGACGTCGCAGGATCGTGAGTGCCGGCGTTCTGGTCGTCACGCTGCTGGCCGTGGCCTTGTCCGCGTTGTTCGTTGTCGGTCTTGCTCGCCCAGGCACGTTGCCTGCCCGCCTGTTCGCCTCGGCGTACGGGCTGACCGTCGTGGCCGGTCTGGCGCTAGGCCGCAAGTGGATCGCGCAAGCGCCGATCCGGCCACGCTGGGCCGACGACGGCCTGACAAGTTCACTCGGGATCACGATCTTTCTGCTGGTCCCGGTCCTTGCCGGTTTTGGCATTGCTCTGCTGCCCGGGCTGTTTGCCGCTGACTTTCCTGGCGAACGACGGGCGCGCGAACTCACCACCATGCTTCGGAACACGACGACCAGCAACCGCTGAGCTTGCGCGAGGGCTCCCGCTTCCACTCCCCCATTCCCGTTATGCGTCGAGCGCCATACCCGATCTTGAGCAGCAGCAAACAGCGTGGCGGGGGGGCGTTCGTGGGTATTGGAGGGACATGGACATGGACCTGGAGCAGTGGCAGGCGTTGGCAGACCGGCACCGGCAGTGTGATGACGACCCCCGTCGGTGTCGAGACTGCCGGGCCTACTGGCCGTGCTCGTACCGCCTCCGCGCGGACCGCCAGCTGCTCAGGACAGCCCGCGGGACCGCTGCGGAGGCGCAGAGCCCGTTCGTCATGGCGTAGCCCTGTTGGCTGAGGCCTATCGAGTTCACGTTCCGTCTCAACCCCCGCAGCGAGCTTCTGACCTTCACCACGTCGTCCTTCCCCCCGGCTCCGGATGCCGGCATGGCGGCCCCCGTACGGTCACTCCGTGCCGGGGGGCGCCAGCCGACCGCATCGCGTACCCGTCGGACGACAGTCATTCGTCGTGCGCCCGGGCCAGGGTCGGACGGGGAGCGGCGGCGGACGGTTCGCCCGTCCGCCACCCGGC
>JBARAE010001057.1:0-7559 GCA_049791715.1 Micromonospora sp. | reverse complement strand
GCCCCGCGCCGTCGACGCCGCCGGCAGCGGGGCCGACCGGCTCTGCCGGCTCTACGCCGAACTGCTCGACCAGCCGGCGGTCACCGCCGACGACAGCTTCGTCAGCCTGGGCGGCGACTCCCTGTCGTACGTGGAGATGTCGGTCCGCCTCGAAGAACTCCTCGGCGACCTGCCCGCCGACTGGCACAGCATGCCCATCCGGGACCTCGCCCGGGCGGAGCCGGTCCGCCCCGCCCGACGCCGTGTCCTGGAAACCAGCGTGGCGCTGCGCGCCCTGGCCATCGTCGTCATCGTCGGGTCGCACATCCCCGTCTTCACCGTGAAGGGCGGCGCGCACCTGCTGCTCGCCGTCGCCGGCTTCAACTTCGCCCGGTTCCAGCTCACCGCCGGGGCCCGCCGAGAACGGCTGCGCGCGGCGCGGCGTGGCATCGGCCGGATCGTGCTGCCCTCGGTCGCGTGGATCGCCCTCGCCGGGGCGGCCACCGGCGACTACACCCTGACCAACATGCTGCTGCTCAACAGTTTCCTCGGCCCGCACGACGGGCCGACCCAGTGGCACTTCTGGTTCATCGAGGCCCTGGTGGCCATCCTGGTCGTCGCCACCGGGCTGATCGCCGTACCGGCGGTCGACCGGATCGAACGGCGGTACCCCTTCGGGCTGCCACTGGCCCTCGCCGCGCTCGGCCTGGTCACCCGGTACGACCTGCCCGGCCTGGCTGCGCTCGGCCACGTCCCGTCGGCCGTGGTGGTGTTCTGGCTGTTCGCACTCGGCTGGGCGGCCGCCCGCGCCACCCGGACCGCACAGCGGGTCACCGTCACCGCCGCCGTCCTGCTCACCGTGCCCGGGCTCTTCGGCGAGCCGTTCCGGGAGGCGTTCATCGTTGCCGGCTTCGCGCTGCTGGTCTGGGTGCCGCGACTGCCCAGCCGGCCCGTACTCAACCGGGTCGCCGCCACGCTGGCCGGCAGTTCGCTCTACATCTACCTGACCCACTGGCAGGTGCTGCCCGTCGTCGGGCCGTGGTCGCGGGAGCTGGCCCTGGTCGTCTCGCTGGCGGTCGGCATCGGCTGCGCCGCGCTGGTACGCCGGCTGCCGGCGCTGGTACGCGGACGGCTACGCGCCGCCACACCCTGACCGGGGCTCAGTCGCGCGGCTCGGGGCAGCAGACCGTCAGTGCACCCGGCACCACCTTGACCTTCAGCCGCTTCGCCGTCGTCCGGGCGCCGCCGTCCAGCTCGTACGTCTTCGGCGTCGCGAAGGTCACCCGCACCTTGCGCCCGCGGGTGATCCGCACGAACGGCGACTCCTCCGAGCGCCCGGCCGCCATCCGACCCAGCGTGCGGGCCCAGTCGACCGCCCCACTGGCGGTCGACACCCCGATCTCCAGCGCCCCGTCGTCTGGGCGCGCGTCGTCGAAGGCCGGGATGCCGCCGGTGATCGTGCCGACGTTGCCGAAGAGCACACAGCTTGCCTCGCCGTCGAACCAGTCCGCGCCGTCGACGCGGATCCGGGTCCGCACCAGCTCCCCGCGGACGTGCCGCAGCGCGGTCCAGACATACGCGGCCCGGCCCAGCTTGCCCTTGAGCTTGCGGTCGGCCCCCCGGATCAGGTCCCCGTCGAAACCGGCGCCCGCCATCACGGCGAAGTGCTCGCCGTTGAGCTTGCCCAGGTCGAGCTTCCGGCGTCGGCCGTGCAGCGCGATCCGTACCGCCTCCGGCAGGTCGGTGGGGATGCCGAGATTGGTGGCGAAGAGGTTCGCCGTACCGGCGGGCAGGATGCCCATCGGCACGTCCGTGCCGGCGAGGGTGTCGGCGCAGCGCTGCACCATGCCGTCGCCGCCCCACACCAGGACCAGGTCGGGGTCCTTCTTCAGCGCCTTGCGGACCTTCTTCGGCGCCTTGCGGCTCTTCGGCACCTCGTACCAGAGGAGCTGCTCGACCCCGGCGGCGAGCAGGCTGGTCCGCAGCTCGTCGAGGCCTCCGCCGAACGTCTTCTTCCGGTGTGCGACGACGGCGACGGTACCGACCGGCCGGGCGGTGGCCGGGCCGGTCGTGGCGCTGTCGGCGGTGCTGGTGGTCATGGCCGCGGAGGTACCCAGGGGCGCCGAATTCCACTCCTGCCCGGGCCGCCGCGCACCCTACCGGACGGCAGCGGTCACTCGGCTGTCCCGATTCCGACCGCGCGCAGGCTGTAATCGACCGGCCGCATTGGGTAGAGTACGGGCCGTTGATCCTCGACGATGGCTGAGGCCGGAGAGGTGTCGTGGGGATGAGCCGACGAGGCGGTCAGCTGACGCGAGTCACGCTGCGCCTTGGGCTCCTGGTCGGCGGGATGGTCGCCGGCTGGTGCGCGTACAGCGCGGTCTGCGGTGACGCCGCGTACGCCGCCGACGCACCGCCCAGGGTCACGGCCAACGGCACGACCGACCTCCCTCGGATCTCGCTCTCGCCCGACCTCCGGCTGACGGAGACACAGAGCGCGCAGACGTCCGTCCGATTCCGGCCGGTCACCCGCGACGGCGGCACGGTGACCACCGCGGACCCGTCCCGTGTCAGCACCGGCAGCCGCGCCGGGTGGGAGCCTCGCCCCGACGGGCCGGCGACGTCGCCCCGGCACCGCACCGAGAAGGCCGCGCCGGCCCGTCCCGACCGGCCGGCCGCCAGGACGCCCGCGAAGACCGGGCCGGGGACGGAGCCGACCCGGAGCCCGACACCGGCGACGCCGACGGCCCGCGTGCGCCGTCCGGTCGCCAAGCCGGACACCGGTCCGGTACCCAGCCCGGTGCGGCCGGGCACCGGAACGTCGCGGCCCGTCGACTCCGACGTGCCGAGCCTGGAACCGCAGGACGACACCCACGTTCCGCCGGCGTCCCGCGGGACGGAGGACGCGACCGAGCCCCCGTCCCCCGACGCCGGGCAAACGCCGGCCGGGCCCACCCCGATCGCCCGCACCGCCCGGGGGCTGGCTCCCGCGGTGCCGGTGATCGTCGGTCTGCTCGCCGTGCCGCACCGCCACGCGAAGGTCGGCGATTGGCCGCCGCCGCAGGGCGAAGCCACCGCCGGTCGAGCTCCCGACCCCACCCCACCGGACGCCGAACCGGCGTCCGAAACCCCGGCGCCCCGCCCGGGCAGCGTCGGTACCTCCCAGGCCGGCCACGCCGACGCCGCCGACACGTCCGGCGCCGCCTGGGCCCCGCCCGTCACCCTGGCGCAGCGCTGCGGACCCGACCGCGCCGGCGACCTCCCCTCCCGATCGCCGCGACCGGGGACCAGGCCCGCCTGAGCACCCCACCCGGCGCATCCCGGCCTCCAGCCGAGACCGCGCCGACGCGATCGTGCGACCCAGTCAGATTGACGGCCCTCAGCAGGCCCCGTCGCCGACCCTGGCCAGCCGCGCCGAGGCGCGGTCCCCCGTCGGCCCCCGCTGACGTATCCGATTGTGATCCTGACCAGGAGCTTCCCATGAGCTTGAGGACGCCCGTCGTCCGCGCCCGATGGTGCGACATCGACCGGATCGTCGACCTCGCCACCGGCACCGTCTGTCCCACGGCGCTCGGCACCTGGCTCGTCCCCGACGAACACCGCCGCCGGAGCGTGCTGGCCGCCGCGGCCCGGATCTGGATGGAACACGCGCTCCTCTTCGGCGACGCGTTCCTGCTCCAGGACGGCAGCGCCGCCACCGTCTGGTTTCACCGCTACCGGCCCATCCCGCCGCCGCCGGGGTTCGAGGAACGCCTCGCCGCGGTGTGCGGCGAAGACCAGCAGCGCTTCCTCTTCCTGGGACGGGCCCTGTCCACACGACGTCCCGCCGAGGCCCACAACCATCTGGCGTTCCTGGCGGCGCCGCCCGGACCCGAGGGCGTCGAGCGGGCCGCGGCGGTGCTCTCCGGCGGCCAGCGCTGGATGGACACGTTGAACCTGCCGACGTACGCCGAGGCGTACACCCCGCTCCACCGGGAGCTGTACCGGCGGCACGGGTACGCCGAGCGGGAGGAATTCCCCCTCCCCGGCGGGCTGACGGCGCACCCGATGTGGCGGCTGTCGCCGTACTGGGCCAACCCGTTGAGCGGCAACTCCGCCGCGCACTGGGACGCCCGTCCGTCCACCGGGCGGGCGCGCAACGGTCGGGTGACCAGTTGGGCGCTGCGCTGACGACGTCCGCCCGAGGCCCCGGGCAGGGACCGGGGCGGCCCCCGCAGGAGGCCGCCCCGGTGAACCACCGCCCGGTCGGGCGAACCGGTCAGTGCAGCGGCGGGTTCGCGTAGGTCACCAGTTCCAGGGCCTGCTCGTCGAACCAGGCCCCGGCGGCCGGATCGGCGATCCCGCCGCGCGCCGGATCGCGCCCGGTGCCGGTACGCGTGGCTGTCAATGTTTCCGCCGTCTTCGGAGCGCGGCGGACGAACCCCGGATCGCTCGGCTGCGGCCCCCCCGGCGATCACCCGACGGGAGGCTTGAAACTCTCCCCAGGGGCCTGCGCCGGGAGTGACGCTCAGGGCCGGGCCTGGGGCTCCGGTGGGGTTGACCTGGACCAGCGGCCTATCCTCGCGGGGAGGCCCGTCCGGGCCGGTACGCGATTCGGCCGCGCAGCGAGGGGGTATCGGGTGCGGGTGCTTCCCACCGGTGACAACGACAACGTCGCCGACGGTTCCACAGCCCCCGCTCCGGGCCGGAAGCGTCGGCGCCACCGCATACTGATCTTCCTGGCCGTCCTCGCGCTGCTGGCCGGCTCCGGCATGCTGGCCGGCGGTTACTACTTCGACAGCGTGCCCACTCCCACCGACCTGACGTTGCCGGAGTCGACCACGGTCTACTACGCCGACGGCCGCACCCCGATGGCGAAGCTCGGTGCCGAGAACCGCACGATCGTGCCGTACGAGGAGATGAACGACTCGGCCAAGCAGGCGATCGTGGCCGCCGAGGACCGCACGTTCTGGACCAACAAGGGCGTGGACTTCTCCGGCGTGCTCCGGGCCGCCTGGTCGAACATCACCGGCGGGCAGCGACAGGGCGCGTCGACCATCACCCAGCAGTACGCGCGGGTGGCCGCGGACCTGCGGGGTGTCACCTACTCGCGGAAGGTGCGCGAGGCCGCGATCGCCTGGAAGCTGGACGACAAGTACAGCAAGGAGGAGATCCTCGGCTTCTACCTGAACACGGTGCCGTTCGGCCGGGGCGCGTACGGGATCGAGGCGGCCGCGCAGACATTCTTCGGCAAGACGGTGCGCCGGGACGCGCCGGCGTCACAGCAGCTCACCACGGCCGAGGCGATGGTCCTCTGCGCGATGGTGAAGCAGCCGGAGGCCGATCCGGGCGACCCGGAGGGCCACCCCGGGTACGACCCACAGCGCAACGCGACGGCGCGACAGAACTCGATCGACCGGTGGAACTACATCCGCGACGGCATGGTGAAGCTCGGCTACCTGACGTCGGAGCAGGCGGCCAATCTGGCGTACCCGGACACGGTGAAGCCGATCGACCGGAACGCCGGCCAGTCGGGCCTGGACCGGCCGACCGGCCTGGTGGTCAACCACGTGCTCAGCGAGTTGCGGCAGACCCAACAGTTCCAGGACAAGCCCGCCGACTACCTGCGCGACGGCGGCTTCAAGATCGTCACCACCATCGACAAGCGGGTCCAGGACGCCGCCGAGGCGGCCGCGGACATCCGCCGGGACACCGCGCCCGAGGCGGTCCGTGGGCAGCCGAAGAACTGGCAGGCGGCGCTGGTGGCGGTGGAACCGGGCACCGGCCGGGTGCTCGGCTACTACGGCGGCAACGCGGGTTCCGGCGCCGACTACGCCGGGTGGTACTACGACGAGAACGGGCAGGCCCGCGGCTTCGGCCAGCACCCGCCCGGCTCGTCGTTCAAGGTGTACGACCTGGCCGCCGCCGTGCAGGACGGCATCTCGGTGAAGCAGCACTTCGACTCCCCGGAGACCAAGGAGTTCCCAGATTCCGGCCGCACCAAGAAGAGCCCGGCCGGCCCGATCCGCAACGCCGAGCACGCGCCGTGCCAGCCGGACTGCGCGCTCTGGGAGGCGACGGTGGCCTCGCTCAACGTCACCTACTTTGAGCTGACCGAGAAGCTCGGCAAGACAAAGGTGATCGACATGGCCACCCGGGCCGGGGTGGACTCGATGTGGGCCACCGTCAAGGGCAACCCCCAGCCGCAGCGGGTCGAGCTGCGCGGCCAGTCGCCCGAGGAGGCGGCGCGGCACTTCTCCACCGAGGTCGGCATCGGCCAGTACGGCATCACGGTGCAGGACCACGCCAACGGGATGGCGACGTTCGCGGCCGGCGGCAAGCGGGCCGAGTCGCACTTCGTCCGGTCGGTGACCAAGGGCGAGGAGAAGGTCTACGAGGAGCAGCTGACCGAGTCGGACGTCGGGCTGGACGAGGAGGCGGTCAACCAGCTCGACTGGACGCTGAGCCGGGTCAAGGCGGCCAAGCTCGACAACGGCTGGGACTCGGCCGGCAAGACCGGCACCTGGCAGGCGGGCCAGAGCACCACCCAGAACGTGCACACCTGGATGGTCGGCTACACCGGAGCGCTCGCCGCCGCGGTCTGGCTCGGCACCACCGACGGCAAGCCGCTGAAGACCACGGACGGCAGCTACGAGGTGTACGGGTCCAGCGGTCCCGGCCCGATCTGGCGCCAGTTCATGGAGCAGGCAACGGCCGCCCTCAAGCTCGACCCCGACAAGTACCGGTTCGGCACGCCCGAGTTCCCCAACGACACCCCGTCGCCCAGCGCCCCGGCGACGCCGGAGCCGACCACCGCCGCACCGACACCGAGCGTCGCGAGGGCGACGCCGAGCGCCTCGCCAACGTGCGAGCCCGGGCTCTGCGCCAGCCCCAGCCCGCCCGGCAAGCCGAAGCCGACCCCGACGGAGTCGTCGTCGCCGAGCCCGTCAGTGAGCGTGTCCCCGACGCCGACGAAGAAACCGAGGTGACCACCGGCCGGGGATAATGCCGGGGTGGAGACGCCGATGCGGGACGCGGTCCGGGCCGGGTGGACGGCCCTGGGCGGGGACCCGGCCGACACCGACCGGATCAGCCTGAGCGGTCCGGACGCGGTGCTGTCCGCTCACCTCCCGGTGGCCGACCTCGCCGTGGCGAGCGTCGCCGCCGCCGGGCTTGCCGGGCGGGAGCTGGCCGAGGCCCGGGGCGCCCGGATGACCGCTCCGACACCGGTGGACACCGCTGCCGTGGCGGCGGCCTTCACCAGCGAACGCCAGCTACGGGTGAACGGGGCGGCGTTCGAGGGCTTCGCGCCGCTGTCCCGGTTCTGGCCGACCGCCGACGGGTGGATCCGCACCCACGCCAACTACCCGCACCACCGCCGCCGGCTGCTGGCCTCGGTGGCGCTCGACCCGGCCGCGCCGGACGACCCGTCGCTGACCGCCGCGCTCGCCGACCGCATCCGGGCTCGCACAGCGGACGAACTCGAGGAGGCGGTGAGCGCCGCCGGTGGGCTGGCCGTGGCCGTCCGCACGCCGCCGCAGTGGTCCGGGCACCCGCAGTCCGCCGCCGTCGACCGGGAGCCGCTGGTCGGGCTGCGGGTC
>JBARAE010001056.1:0-3399 GCA_049791715.1 Micromonospora sp. | reverse complement strand
GCCCCGGAGGGCGTGCGGCACCGGGAATCCGGTGCGGCACGAGCAGCACGGCCGTCCGGTGCGGCTGGACCGGGATTCCCCGGCCGCACCGGCCGACCGGCCGGTCCACCCGGGCTGGAGGTGGTCACCCTCAACGGCTTCGATGGGCTTCGGACCGAAACCGGGGTGCATTGTGGAGTCCACGGAACAGCCGGGCGCGGTATTGTCACTCATGGATACGGACCCGCTCGGGATCTGTCTCGACCTGGCCCACCTGGAGTGCGCCTGGGAGGAGCCGGCCGAGCCGCTGGGCCGGCTCCGCGCGGCCGGGCTGCCGGTGGTCAAGGTGCAGGTCTCCGCCGTGGTCGAGAGCACAGATCCGGCCGGCGCCACCGTCGGACGGGCCGGTGCTGCTTCGCTCCGGCCGCTCGGCCGCCCGGCTGGCCGCGACCGACGTGAAGGCCCTGCTGCTCCAACTCGCCGGACTGGCCCGGGAGGCCCCATGACCGTGACCGTCGTACCGACCGCCCCGACCCTGCTGCGGGAGCGTTTCGACGCCGAACTCGCCGCGTTCCTGGCCCGGCAGGGGCCGGGCTGGTCGGACGGCGCACCGGGGGCCGTCCTCGCCGTCCTGCACCGGTTCGTCCTCGCCGGGGGTAAGCGCCTGCGGCCCCTGTTCTGCTACTGGGGCTGGCGCGGCTTCGGCGGCCCGGACGGCACGCCGATCGTGGTCGCGGCGGCGGCGCTGGAACTGTTCCACGCCTTCGCGCTGATCCACGACGACATCCTGGACGGCAGCGACCGCCGCCGCGGCGAGCCGTCCGTGCACCGGCTCTTCGCCGACCTGCACGCCCGGTCGTCCTGGCGGGGCGACTCCGAGGCGTACGGGCGCAACGCGGCCCTGCTCTGCGGGGACCTCTGCGCCGCCTGGTCGGATCAGATGTTCCACGAGTGCGGGCTGAGCACCGAGGAGGTGCGCCGCGGGTACGCCGTCTTCGCGCTGATGCGAGCCGAGGTGATCGCGGGAGAGTACCTGGATCTGGTCTCCGCGGCCGGCGACGGCTCGGTGGCCACCGCGCTGACCGTGATCCGGATGAAGGCCGCCCGGTACACGGTGACCCGGCCGGTGCAGATCGGGGCCGCCCTGGCCGGTGCCGAACCGGCATCGGTGGAGGCCCTTGCCGAGTTCGGTGACCCGCTCGGCGACGCCTTCCAGCTCCGCGACGACCTGCTCGGGGTGTTCGGCGACCCCGCGGTGACCGGCAAGTCGAACCTGGACGACCTGCGCGAGGGCAAGCCCACCGTCCTGATGGCGCTGACCCGGGCCGCCGCCGACCCGGCCCAGTCCGCCCGGGTGCGGGCGCTCGTCGGCAACCCGGCGCTGGACGCGGCGGGCGCGGCCGAGTTGCGCGGCATCATCGAGGCGACCGGTGCCCGGGACGGCGTCGAGCGGATGATCCGGGCCCGCGCCGAGGAGGCCCGGGCCGCGCTGGACCGGGTACCGCTCGCGGAGCCGGCGCGGGCGGCGCTGGCCGACCTGGCGGCCCGGACGGTACGCCGACACCACTGACCTGCCGCCCCGGTTCGGCGGGTGAGCCGTCGGCGCCGGGGAGGCTGCCGTACCTTGACCGCATGGGTCGCGTCGCGGAGTGGCGTCGGGTCGCAGGGGTGCACCCGGCGGCCGTCGACGCGGTGCTGTCTGGGGTGCTGTTCCTGGTCAGTCTGCTGCGCAAGGCGCCGGGACGCGTGCGGTCGGCCTGCCGGACCGCGCTGGACGAGCTGGCCACGCGGCTCGGTGTGCGACGCCGCGACAAGGAGCCCGCCGGCCCGACCGAGCCGGCCCCCAGCCTCAACCGCCTGGACGCCCTGGTCGAGGGTTTCGCCGCCGGCCAGCCGGTGCGCTGGACCTTCGCCGGCCAGCCCCGGCCACTGCCCGGCGCGGTGGACGTCGCGGCGTACCGGATCATCGAGGAGTCGCTGACCAACGCCCGCCGGCACGCGCCGGGCGCGGCCGTCGCGGTCCGCCTCCGCTACGACCCCGAGGGCCTGACCATCGAGGTACGCGACGACGGTCCGCCCACCGGTACGCCCGGGTCGGGTTCCGGGCTACGCGGGATGCGGAAGCGCGCGGAGGGGGTCGGCGGCTCCTTCTCCGCCGGTCCCCGAGCGGAGGGCGGGTTCCTGGTCCGCGCCGTACTGCCCGCGCCCGAGGATGAGACGGGCTGACGGTCGGGGTGGCGCGGCCGACGACCGGCGCCGCGTCCCTTCCGTGCCGGTCCCGGCCGACCTAGAGTGAGGGCGGCGACCGTGAGGTGGCCGGTGAGCCGACGGGAGGCGCAACCCGTCGGGCCCAGGCGCGACCGCGCCCACCGGTGCTTCCCCGTGGCCGCCGGCACGTCCGGTCACCCTCGCCCCGGTCCGCTACGGAATCCCCATCACCACAGGGGAGAAGGACAATGGCGCGACCCATCACGCTCTTCACCGGCCAGTGGGCCGATCTTTCGTTCGACGAGGTCTGCCGGCTGGCCGCCGAGTGGGGGTACGACGGCCTGGAGATCGCCTGCTGGGGCGACCACTTCGAGGTCGACAAGGCGCTCGCCGACGAGTCGTACGTCGACCGGAAGCGGGCCACCCTCGCCAAGCACAACCTGCAGGTCTTCGCCATCTCCAACCATCTGGTCGGTCAGGCGGTCTGCGACCACCCGATCGACGAGCGGCACCAGGACATCCTGCCCGCCCGGATCTGGGGCGACGGTGAGCCCGAGGGCGTACGCCGGCGCGCCGCCGAGGAGATGAAGGACACCGCCCGGGCGGCGGCGAAGCTGGGCGTCAAGACGGTGGTCGGGTTCACCGGCTCGTCGATCTGGCACACCCTGGCGATGTTCCCGCCGGTGCCGCCGTCGATGATCGAACGCGGCTACCAGGACTTCGCCGACCGGTGGAACCCGATCCTCGACGTCTTCGACGAGGTGGGGGTGCGCTTCGCCCACGAGGTGCACCCGAGCGAGATCGCGTACGACTACTGGACGACCAGGCGGACCCTCGACGCGATCGGCCACCGGCCCGCGTTCGGGCTGAACTGGGACCCGTCGCACTTCGTCTGGCAGGAGCTGGACCCGGTCAACTTCATCTTCGACTTCGCCGACCGGATCTACCACGTGGACTGCAAGGACGCGAAGGTCCGTACCGGCGACGGCCGGCGCGGCCGGCTCTCCTCCCACCTGCCCTGGGCGGACCTGCGCCGCGGCTGGGACTTCGTCTCCACCGGCCACGGCGACGTGCCGTGGGAGGACTGCTTCCGGGCGTTGAACGCGATCGGCTACACCGGACCGATCTCCATCGAGTGGGAGGACGCGGGCATGGACCGGCTGGTCGGTGCACCGGAGGCGCTGCAGTTCGTCCGCCGGCTCGCCTTCGACG
>JBARAE010001055.1:0-15753 GCA_049791715.1 Micromonospora sp. | reverse complement strand
GGCGCATCCCCCGAGGAGGAGTACGCCGGCGAGCGCCGCGCCCAGCAGCCTGCCTGGACCGGTCAACGCTTCGGCGCCCACTTGGTGAGGAACGCGTTGACCTGCTTGCTGTCCATGGTGCGGGCGTTGGCGAAGGAGCCGTCGTTGGTGGCGACCCGGACCTTCCCGTCGGGCGTCAGCACTACCAGCGCGGGGATGCCGCTGCGGTTCAGGTTGACGTACTTCGCGGCGAACGTGAGGTTGTGGTCGAACTCGCCGACGTCCACCGCCAGCAGGTGGTAGTTCTCCTCCAGCAGCGGCTTGGTCTTCGCCGACTGGAACAGCTCGTGCAGCACGTGGCAGTCCGGGCACCAGTCCGCGCCGAAGTCGATCAGCACCGCCTTGCCGTCCGCCTTGGCCAGCGCGAGGGCTGCCTTCAGGTCCGCGGCCGGGTCCCGCTCCGGGTCGTACCGGTCCGGCAGCGTCACCGTCGGGGCCGCGGACGGGGACAGGCCGGGCTGCGCGGCCGTCGTGGTGGCGGCTGCCGCTCCCGGAATCGACGGGGTGTCCTGGCTGGCGCAGGCCGCCAGCAGCAGGGCCGTAGCGGCTGCGGCCGCGAGACCGACGCGTTGCCGCATCACCATGATCCACCCCCGTGAATTGGTCAGGGCCGGAGGATAACCCAGGTCAACCTCGTGCCACTGCCCCGCGACCAGCCGACGTGGACGACACCTTCCCACCGTCACGGTCGCCGGTGCAGGTGGCGGGCGCGGCGGCCCGCACCCGAGACCAACGGCCTCAGAGGACGCGGGTGACCTGCTCCGCGGCGATGCGGGCGTCCCGTCGAGCGGGGTCGAGGTTCCTGCAGATCACCACGGAGGCGCCTGCGGCGAGCGGGGCGAGCAGCCACTTCAGCGGCTGCTCGTGCTCGGCGGCGTCGACCAGCAGCCGGTCGCCGGCCCGCAGGTCCAGCTGCTCGGCCACGGTCCGGGCGAGCCGGCCCCACTCGCCGTAGCTGGTGCCGTCCGGGGTGGCCGGGTCTGACGGGCGGATGGCGGTGTACGCGGGCGTGTTGTCGGTGTGCCGGAGAACCTCGGTGGACCAGTCCAGCCAGCCCACGGGCACGTCGGCCAGCGGCCCGGACCCGGTGCCGACGAGGTAGCGGTGCACCCCGTCGGGCACGTCCTCCAGCCAGTCGTCGAGGCGTTCCGGGGTCACGAACACCGCGTCGTACGGCCGGTCGCCGCCCGGTTCCAGGACCGGCAGCCCGGCGGTGGCCCGCGGCCGGAACGACACCGCCATCCCGACCGCCCACGCGCCGAGCAGGACCGCGGCGGTACGCCAGTGCGGCGGCAGCAGCACCGCGACCCGGCTACCGGGGCCGAGCCCGCAGCCGTCGCGCAGCAGGCCCGCGCTGCGCGCCGCCCAGTCGCCCAGCTGGTGGGCGGTCAGGTCGGTCCGCTCCGCGGTCGCGTCGTCGTAGTAGGTGAGCAGCGGACTCTCGACCTCCGCGGCAGCCGCGCCGATGGCGTATGTGACGCCCTGCCCGCTCTGCATCCTCACCCATCCCTTCGCCGGACTCCGCCCACCCTACGGTGACGGGCTGCGGGGTTGGATGTGCCGAAGACGGATATGACTGTCAGGCATAAATATGCCTGACAGTCATAACGCAGCTCGAGACATGCCGGTCTCCGGCGCGACACGCCCGCTAGCGCACCGGTAGTTCGGGGCCGCCGTCGAGGAGCGGGGCGAGCAGGTCGCCCGATTTCTCCACCCGCTTGAGCACCTCGCTCGCCGTGTACGGCTTCGACGACGGCCGCTTCCCGGCCGCGCCGGCGGAAACCTCGTCCCAGGTCAACGGCGTCGACACCGACGGCACCGACTGGGCCCGCAGCGAGTACGGCGCCACCGTCGTCTTCGCCGCGTTGTTCTGGCTCCAGTCGATGAAGACCTTCCCCGGCCGCAGGTTCTTCGCCATCTTCGACACGATCAGCTTCGGGTGCGCCTTCTCCAGCTCCTGCGCAATCCGCTTCGCGTAGGCGGACACGTCGTCCGAGGACTGCGTCCGGGCGATCGGGCAGCAGAGCTGCATGCCCTTCTTGCCCGACGTCTTCGGGTACGACTCGACCCCGTCGGAAGCCAGCCGGTCCCGCATCAGCAGCGCCACCTGGCAGCACTGCTCCAGCGCCGCCGGCGCGCCCGGGTCCAGGTCGACGACCATCATGTCTGGGTGCTCGCCGATCTTCCACTGTGGCGTGTGCAGTTCCAGGGCGGCGAGGTTGGCCAGCCAGACCAGGGTGGGCAGCTCGTCGCAGACGACGTAGTCGATGGTCTCCCGCCCCTTGCTCGACCCGGGCGCGGGCAGGTTCTCGGTGCGTACCCAGTCCGGCGTCGACGCGGGCTTGTTCTTCTCGAAGAACGAGCCGCCGTCGACACCGTTCGGGAAACGGATCCGGGTCAGCGCCCGGTCCTGGAGGTGCGGCAGCAGCACCGGGGCGATCCGGGTGTAGTAGTCGATCACCTCGCCCTTGGTGAAGCCGGCCGCCGGGTAGAGGACCTTGTCCAGGTTGGACAGCTCCAGCGCGCGGCCCTCGACCTCCACCCTCAACCGGTCAGCTGACATCGTCGACCTCCTCCGGTGGCTTGTCGGGGCGCAGGCGCAGGATCCGGGGGAAACGCAGCCGCCCGTCCGGGGTGCGCTGCCCGTACTTCACCTCCACCACGATCCGGGGAGTTACCCAGATCGCACCCCGGGCATCCTCGCGCGGCACGTCATCCGCGAACGGCGACGCGCCGGAGCGCAGCGGCTCCAGCTCGCGCAGCAGTTCCCGTTCCAGCGCCGCGCCGATCCCGCCGCCGACCCGCCCCCGGAACGTGAGCCGGCCGTCCGGCCGCGGCACCCCGACCAGCAGCCCACCGATCTTCCGCGCCCCCGGCCGCCAGCCGCCCACCACGAAGTCGCCGGTCACCTCCAGCTTGACCTTCACCCAGTCCGGCGAGCGCACGCCCGGCCGGTAGAGCGAGTCGGCCCGCTTGGCCATCACCCCCTCCAGCCCGTGCTCGCCGGCCGCCTCGAAGGTCGCGGGCCCGTCGGAGAAGTCCGGCGGCACCGCCCACCGGGCGGCGCCGAGGCCGAGGGACTCCAGCACCGCCCGCCGCTCACCGTAGGGGCGCCCGGTCAGGTCCTCGCCGCGCAACCGGAGCAAGTCGAAGATCATGTACGTCACCGGCGCGGTCGCCGCCAGCCGGGCCGCCTTCGCCCGGTCCCGGACGTGCATCCGCTCCGCCAGCAGGGTGAAGGAAGGCCGCCCGGCCGGGTCGAAGAGGACCACCTCGCCGTCGAGCAGTGCGTCGTCGACCTGCTCGGCCAGGGTGATCAGCTCCGGGTACGCCACGGTGATCTCGACGCCGGAGCGGGCATACAGGTGCTGGCGGTGGTTCGTGATGTCGGCGAGCGCGCGGACCCCGTCCCACTTGAACTCGTACGCCCAGCCGGCACCCGCCGGGAGCTGCCCGGTCATCGCGAGCATCGGCTTCAACGGCGCGCCGGACACCTCATGACTGTAGTTGCGCACGGAAGAGCGTGCGTACCGTTCGATCATTTGCGATTCTGGTCAGAACCGGGGAGAGGAGCGCGTGATGCGGGCGATCTGGAAAGGAGCGGTGTCGTTCGGCCTGGTGTCGATCGGGGTGAAGGTCTACTCGGCCACCGAGGAGAAGGACATCCGCTTCCACCAGGTGCACCGCGAGGACGGCGGCCGCATCCGATACAAGCGCACCTGCTCCGTCTGCGGCGAGGAGGTCACCTACGACGACATCGCCAAGGGGTACGACATCGGCGGCGGCGAGATGGTGATCCTCACCGACGAGGACTTCGCCGACCTGCCACTGACCACCTCGCACGCGATCGACGTGCTGGAGTTCGTCCCGGCCGAGCAGGTCGACCCGATCCTCTACAACAAGGCGTACTTCCTGGAGCCGGAGGGCACGGCGGCCAAGCCGTACGTGCTGCTGCGCGACGCGCTCGCCGACTCCGAGCGGGTGGCGATCGTCAAGGTGGCGCTGCGCCAGCGGGAACAGCTCGCCACGCTGCGCGTCCGCGAGGGCGTGCTGCTGCTCAACACCATGCTCTGGCCGGACGAGGTGCGTAAACCCGACTTCGGATTCCTCGACGAGGACCTCAAGGTCCGCCCCCCGGAGCTGGCGATGGCCAGCTCGCTGATCGACTCGATGGCCGGCGAGTTCCAGCCCGACGCCTTCACCGACGACTACCGGGCCGCGCTCCAAGAGGTCATCGACGCCAAGATCGAAGGCCGCGAGGTGGTCCAGCCAGAGGAGGAAGAGGCCGCCCCGGCCGCCGCGGTGGACCTGATGGCCGCGCTGAAGGCGTCAGTGGAGCGGGCCCGGCAGGCCCGGGGTGAACAGCCCGCTGGCGGGGCCGGCGAGCCGACCCCGATCTCGGCGGCGCGTTCGGCGCAGAAGGCGGCGAAGGCGCCGGCCAAGAAGGCGCCCGCGAAGAAGGCTCCGGCGAAGAAGGCCGCCGCCAAGAAGGCGGAGCCGGCGAAGAAGACGGCCGCGAAGAAGACGGCGGAGAAAAAGGCGCCCGCGAAGAAGGCGGCGGAGAAGAAGGCCGCACCCCGCAAGACCGCCTGAGTGTATTTCGGAGTCGGAGCGGGGGTCTCGCAGGTGCGATCACGCCGTGACCCGCCGGTGGCCGCCGACACCTGATCGTCTGACGTCGGTCCGGCTGTTTCCGTGGGCGGATGCCATCTCGCGGGCCGGGGATTCGCGCCGCCCGCCTGCGGCACGCCAGCGCTTCGCGGAAATTGTTTCAGTCCGCCGGATGAACGAAAAGATTAGGGAGGTTGTCCCACTTAAACGTATATCGCACCGGGGGTCTTGCCGCAAGACCGGGGTCGTGCCGCAGAATCGTCGGCCGGACGCGGGAACGGACGAGGAAATGGGGCACGACGTGTTCTTGTCGAATCGTAGGGACACGATCGGCGCGGAGGTGCCGCGATGATCGAGCAGTACGTGTCAGGTCTCGAAGAGGTCGACGAGCGGGACGTCGCGATCGTGGGCGGCAAGGGCGCGCACCTGGGGGCGCTGTCGCGGATCGACGGCATCCGCGTACCGGCTGGCTTCTGCGTGACGACGGACGCCTTCCGGCGGATCATGGCCGAAGCGCCGTCGATCGCAGATCGGATCGAGCAGCTGTCGCGCCTGCACCCGGACGACCGGGAGGCGATCCGTACGCACAGCGCAGAGATCCGCCGGACCATCGAAGGGATCGTCCTCCCCGACGATCTGGCGGCGGCGATCACCCGGGCCGTCACCCGACTCGGCGAGCAGGCCGCCTACGCGGTCCGGTCCAGCGCGACGGCAGAGGACCTGCCGACGGCCTCCTTCGCGGGCCAGCAGGACACGTACCTGAACGTCATGGGGCCGGCGGCGATCCTCCGGCACGTCAGCCGGTGCTGGGCCTCCCTCTTCACCGAGCGGGCCGTGACCTACCGCCAGCGGAACGGCATCGACCACCGCACCGTCCACATGGCCGTTGTCGTCCAGAAGATGGTGTTCCCGCAGGTGGCCGGCGTCCTGTTCACGGCCGACCCCGTCACGTCCAACCGGAAGGTCGCCTCCGTGGAGGCCAGCTTCGGTCTCGGCGAGGCCCTGGTTTCGGGGCTGGTGAACGCGGACGCCTACCGGGTCCGGGACGGTGCGATCATCGACAAGGCGATCGCCGCCAAGCGGCTCGCCGTCCACGCCCTGCCGGCCGGCGGGACGACGGAACAGGCGATCGACCCGGAGCGGCAGGAGCAGCCGGCGCTGACGGATGCGCAGGTCGTGCGGCTGGTGCGGCTGGGCCGGCGGATCGAGGCCCACTTCGGCCACCCCCAGGACATCGAATGGTGCCTGGTCGAGAACGACTTCCAGTTCGTTCAGAGCCGGCCGATCACCACGTTGTTCCCCATCCCCGAGACCGGCGACCGGGAGAACCACGTCTATATCTCCGTCGGCCATCAGCAGATGATGACGGACGCCATGAAGCCCCTGGGGCTCTCCTTCTGGCAGATGACGACCCCCGCGCCCATGGCCGAGGCCGGCGGCCGCCTGTTCGTCGACGTCACCCGGAGGCTGGCCTCGCCGACGAGCCGCGCCGGCTTCCTGGAGCTCGTGGGGAGATCCGATCCGCTGACCGGCGACGCGCTGCAGACCATCCTCGAGCGCGACGGCTTCATCCGGCCCCTCCCTGACGAGGGTGGCCCCGGGCCACTGTTCGGCGGCGCGCCAACCCCGATCGAGGCCGATCCGGCCATTGTCACCGAGCTGATCGGGCGCAGCGAGGCATCCATCGCCGCCTCGGAACGCGACATCCGCACCAAGTCCGGAGAGGCGCTGCTCGACTTCATCCGGGCGGACATGCAGGAGCTGAAGCGGATCTTGTTCGATCCGCAGAGCCATCAGGTGTTCATGTCGGCGATGGAGGCGACCTGGTGGCTCAACGAGCAGCTGGAGGCGTGGCTGGGCGAGAAGAACGCGGCGGACACGCTCACGCAGTCCGTGCCCCACAACATCACGTCGGAGATGGGGCTGGCTCTCCTGGCCGTCGCTGACGTGATCCGCCCACATCCGGACGTGGTGGCGTTTCTGCAGCACGTCGAGGGCGAGGGTTTCCTGGACGAGCTGCCCCGGCTCGCGGGCGGGCGGGAAGCGCGGGACGCCATCGAAGCCTGGCTCGACACGTACGGCATGCGCTGCGTCGGCGAGATCGACATCACGCGGCCGCGGTGGAGTGAATACCCCTCCACGCTCGTGCCCATGATCCTCGGCAACATCAGGAACTTCGCGCCGGGAGCCGGCGAGCGGCGCTTCGAACAAGGGCGGCAGGAGGCCTGGAAGGAGGAGCAGGAGCTGCTGGAACGCGTGCGGGCCCTGCCGGACGGGGAGCGCAGGGCCGACGAGACGAAGCGGATGATCGACCGGGTCCGGACCTTCATCGGGTACCGGGAGTACCCGAAGTACGGCATGGTCAGCCGCTACTTCGTGTACAAGCAGGCCCTGTTGAAAGAAGCCGAGCGCCTCGTGCAGGCCGACGTGCTTCGGGAGAAGGAGGACATCTTCTACCTCACGTTCGAGGAGCTGCACGACGTCGTCCGCGCGAACCAGGTGGATGATCAGCTCATCCGCCGTCGCAAGGACGCGTTCAGGTCGTACCAGGCGCTCACCCCACCCCGGGTGCTCACATCGGACGGTGAGGGCATCTCCGGGGCGTACCGACGCGACGACGTGCCGGCCGGCGCGCTGGTCGGCCTCCCGGTTTCCGCCGGGGTCGTCGAGGGGCGGGCTCGCGTCGTCCTGGACCCGGCCGAGGCCGATCTCGAACCAGGCGACATCCTGGTCACCGCCTACACCGACCCGAGCTGGTCACCCCTGTTCGTGGCGGTCGAGGGGCTGGTGACGGAGGTCGGCGGCCTCATGACCCACGGGGCGGTGGTCGCCCGGGAGTACGGCCTGCCCGCCGTCGTCGGTGTGGAGGATGCGACCAGGCTGATCCGGGACGGGCAGCGTATCCGGGTGCACGGCACCGACGGCTACGTCGAACTGCTGCCCTGACCGAATCACCGAACACGGGGCCCCTGCTGTACCGGAGGCGTCAACAGGGGTCCGCTCCCACCTCTCAGCCGCGGCCGAGCTTCTCGGTCGGGGTGATCCGCACGATGACCCGCTCCTCGCCCGGCTGCCGGAACGGGTAGGTGTCCTGCCCGAGGTACTTCTTCGCCATCTTGTCGATGTGCTCGTCGGCGCCCTCGGTGACGAACTCGGCGCTGCCCTTCACCCACAGGGTGCGGAAGTCGTTCGCCTTGTCGACCACGGAGACCGCGACCACCGGGTTGCGGGCCATGTTGACGTACTTCTGCCGGCCCTTGGCCGTGTTGAACACGATGTGCTCCCCGTCGGTGTCCACCCACACCGGGGTGACGTGCGGGGTTCCGTCGGCCTCGATGGTCGCCACGTGCGCGAGTTGCGGCTCGGAGAGCAGGGCCACGTCTTCTTTGGTGAGGATCGCCATGGTCGAGAACCTACTCCCGGAAACCGCCCGCGACCCGTCTCCTGTCCGATCCGGCGCGGGCGAGGCGGCACCGAGGGCGTTGCGACGGGTACCGTGTGCGCTGGTCTCGGCAGCGGCCGCCGGGCCACCCACCACCCAGCAGGGAGTCGACGTGAGCGAGCGCGTGCAGAACCGGTCGGCGGGCCAGGGCCCGGGCACCAAGGCGGAGCGGCGGCTGGCCGCCCAGCTGGCGGCGAAGAAGGCCGCCGAGGCGAAGCGCCGCCGGCAGTCCGTGCTCGGCGCGCTCGCCGGTGTCGCCGTCGTCGCCGTGCTGGTCGGTGTCTTTGTCGCGGTGAACAGCGGGGACGACGACAAGAAGCCGGCCGCCGGCACGCCGTCCGCCAGCGCCTCGGCCGCGCCCGGGCAGGCGCAGCAGCTCCCGGAGGGCACCGACCCGGCGCTGGCCACCAGGCCCACCGTCGGCCCGGGCACGGGCGAACTGAAGAAGCTGACCGTGACGACCCTGGTCAAGGGCAAGGGCCCCGAGGTGAAGGCCGGCCAGCAGATCACCACCAACTACGTGGGCGTCTTCTACAAGGACGGCAAGCAGTTCGACTCCTCCTGGGACCGCGGCGAGCCGGCCACCTTCCCGATCGGCGTCGGCCAGGTCATCAAGGGCTGGGACCAGGGCCTGGTCGGGGTGCCGGTGGGCAGCCGGGTGCAGCTCGACATCCCGGGTGATCTGGCGTACGGCAACCAGTCCGTCGGCGGTCGGCCGGGCGGCCCGCTGCGCTTCGTCGTCGACATCCTCGCCGCGCAGTAGGTCACAGCGGTCTTCCGCCGCGTCGCGTACCCGCAGTAGGTTCAAGGTCACCGTGGGCGGTCCCGCCGCCCACGGTGGTCTGCCCACCGACGCGGAGGTGCACGTGGCGGCGCTGGACGACCCCGGGACCGCCCGGGTGATGTGGACGCTCTTCGAGCCGGTCCACGCGGTGACCTACTTCCACCCGCGAGCCCGGGCCGCGTACGAGGCGGTCGGCCTGCGCGGTTACTGGCGCGGCTACTTCGCCGGTCGGGCCGCCCCGCTGGGCGCGACGACCGCCCCACCGGTGATCGCCGCGTTCTTCAGCTTCGCGCCGCGGATGGTGGCCCGGGCACTGCCGTCGGTGTGGCGACTCGCCACCCCGGAGGAGGCGCTGCGGGCCCGGCTCACCGGCGCCGTCCAGGCGCTGGCCGAGTTCACCTACGAACTGCCCGAGTCGCACCTCGTCGAGGCGGCCGACCTGCTCGAGGAGGCGGCCGGCCGGGTGGAGACCGCCGGCCGGGTGCTCGGCGCGGTCAACGCCGCGCTGCCCCGCGGGGAGTACCCGCTGGCCCGGATCTGGCAGGCCGCCACCACGCTGCGCGAGCACCGGGGCGACGGGCACGTGGCAGCCCTGGTCGGCACCGGGCTGGACCCGGTCGAGGTGGTGGCCTGGCGCTGCCGGGCCGACCAGTCCCGCGAATTCCACCAGCCGGCCCGGGGCTGGACCGACGAGGAATGGTCCGCCGCCGAGGAGCGGCTGGTCGAGCGGGGCTGGCTGACCGCCGACCGCGAGCCGACCGAGCACGCCACCGGGATCTTCCGCACGGTCGAGGAGGCCACCGACCGGGCCGCCATGGGCCCGTGGCGGGCGCTGGGCGCGGAGCGCACCGAGCGGCTGCGGGAACTGCTCGAACCGATCGCCCGCCGCTGCCACACCGTGATCCCCCGGCAGAGCCCGATCGGCCTGCCGGCGGCTCAGGCAAGCTGATCGTCAAGGCCGCGGTTCGGCGGTAGCGTGCCCAGCATGTGGATCGTGGAACTGGCCTTCACCGACGCGCCCGAGCGGTTCGCCGCCCGACCCGCCCACCGGCAACTGCTCACCGCCCTGCACGCCCAGGGGAAGGTACGGATGACCGGCCCCTTGGCCGACGACTCCGGCGCCGTGCTCGTCTTCGACGTACCGGACCGCGCGGCGCTGGACGACCTGCTCGCCGCGGACCCGTACTTCACCACGCCCGGGGTCGAGGTCGTCTCCGTGCGCGAGTGGGCTCCGATCCTGACCTGATCCGCCTCGCCCACCGACCCGAGGGCCCGCGGTGGTTCGGGCAGGATGGGCGCATGGTGGACGCGGTGCTCTTCGACCTGGACGGCGTGATCGTGGACTCCGAGCCGGTCTGGGAGGAGGTCCGGCGGGCGTACGTCGCCGCGCATGGCGGGACCTGGCAGCCGGACACGCAGCGCCGGCTGATGGGGATGAGCACCGGCGAGTGGGCCGCGTACCTCAGCGGTGAGCTGGGCGTGGACCGGAGCCCCGAACAGGTCGCCACCGAGGTGGTGGCGGAGATGACCCAGCGGTACGCGGAACACGTACCGCTGATCGACGACGCCGACGCGGTGGTGCGCCGAATGGCCGCGCGGTGGCCGCTGGGGTTGGCCAGTTCCTCGCCGACCCGGCTGATCGCGGCGGCGCTGGCCGCCACCGGCCTCGCCGACGCGTTCGGCGCGACCCTGTCGACCGAGGAGACCGCGCGGGGCAAGCCCGCCCCGGACGTCTGGCTGGCGGTCGCCGCCCGGCTCGGTGTCGACCCGGGCCGCTGCGTGGCGATCGAGGACTCCTCCAACGGGGTACGCTCCGCGGCCGCCGCCGGGATGCGGGTGATCGCCGTCCCACACGGGTCGTACCCGCTGGACCCGGACGCGGAGGCGCTCGCGGCCGTGGTGCTCCCCTCGATCGACGCGCTCACCACCGAGGTCGTGGACCGGCTCGGCTGAACCGCCACCGACCCGGTCCCGGCCAGCCTACGGTCGGTGACATGAAGGCAGTGGTGTACCAGGGGCCGCGCGACGTGACGGTGACCGACGTCGAGGACCCGCGGATCCAGGACCCGAACGACGTCATCGTCAAGATCACGACGACCGCGATCTGCGGCTCCGACCTGCACATGTACGAGGGCCGGACGATGGCCGAGCCGGGCATCGTCTTCGGCCACGAGAACATGGGCGTCATCGAGGAGACCGGCCCGGGCGTGGTCAGCCTGCGCAAGGGCGACCGGGTCTCCATGCCGTTCAACGTGGCCTGCGGGTTCTGCCGGAACTGCCGAGAGGGCAGGACGGGCTTCTGCCTGACCGTGAACCCGGGCTTCGCCGGCGGCGCGTACGGCTACGTGTCGATGGGGCCGTACCGGGGCGGTCAGGCGGAGTACCTGCGCGTGCCGTTCGCCGACTTCAACTGCCTCAAGCTGCCGCCGGGCACCGAGCACGAGAACGACTTCGCGATGCTCGCCGACATCTTCCCCACCGGTTACCACGGGGTGGCGATGTCCCAGCTCCGGCCGGGCGAGAACATCACCGTGATGGGCGGCGGTCCGGTCGGGCTGATGGCCGCGTACTCGGCGCTGCTGATGGGCGCGGCCGAGGTCTTCGTGGTCGACAAGGTGCCGGACCGGTTGCGGCTGGCCGAGTCGATCGGCGCGCACCCGATCGACTTCTCCAAGGGCGACCCGGTCGAGCAGATCAAGGAGCAGACCGACGGGGTGGGCACCGACCGGGGCGTGGACGCCGTCGGGTACCAGGCCACCGGGAAGGGCGGCGAGGAACACCCGGCGGCGGTGCTGAACAGCCTGGTGGAGGTGGTCCGGCCGACCGGGATGATCGGCGTGATCGGGCTCTACCTGTCGCAGGACCCGGGCGCACCGGACGAGCACTCCGGCCGGGGCGAGCTGCTGTTCAAGGTGGGCCGGTTCTTCGAGAAGGGCCTGCGGATGGGGACCGGGCAGGCCAACGTCAAGGCGTACAACGAGTACCTGCGGAACCTGATCGTGGCGGGGCGGGCGAAGCCGAGCTTCGTGGTCAGCAAGGAGGTTCCGCTGGAGTCGGCGCCCGACGCGTACCAGCGCTTCGACCGGCGCGAGGAGGGCTACTCCAAGGTGGTGCTGAAACCGGCCGCCTGAGCGGGCCGCTCAGAGCGCCCGGGTCCGGCTGGATCTCGGCAGGAAGGGCCGGGCGGGCGGCGGTTCGGGTTCCGGTTCGTCGGCGGGGCGCTCCGGCCCGCCGCGACCCGTTCCGGCCGGTGGCCGCGCTGCGTCCCGTACCGGTGCGTCCCGCATGACACCCTCCTGCCGCCGACTACCCGGTTGTACGGTTTCCGGGGCGGACCGGATCGGAATGGACAGCGGACGGCCGGGTAGGGCACGCCGCGGTGCCCGGCGGTGAGGAGACGGCGATGAAGGCGATCGTGTACGAGCGCACCGGCGATCCGTCGGTGCTCCAGCTGGTCGACCGGCCGGTGCCGGAGCCCGACCCGGGCGAGGTGCTGGTGCGGATGGCGGTGTCCGGGGTGAACCCGACGGACTGGAAGGCACGCCGGCAGTGGCCGCTCCCCGCCGGCTGGCAGATCCCGGGGCAGGACGGCGCCGGGGTGGTGGAGGCGGTCGGCGAGGGGGTCGACCAGCTCCTGATCGGTTCGCGGGTGTGGCTGTGGGAGGCCGCCTGGCAGCGGCCCTGGGGTACCGCCAGCGAGTACACGGTGGTGCCGGTCCGGCACGCGGTGCGGCTCGGCTCGGCCTCGTTCGACCTGGGCGCCTGCCTGGGCATCCCGTTCATGACCGCGCACCGGTGCCTGACCGCCGGGGAGTTCATGCCGGACCGACTGCACGCCGGGGCCCTGAGCGACCATGTGGTGCTGGTGCAGGGTGGGGCGGGCGCGGTCGGCAACGCGGCGATCCAGCTCGCCCGGTGGGCGGATGCCTGCGTCATCGCCACGGTCAGCAGCCCGGAGAAGGCGCAGCTCGCGGCGGCGGCCGGCGCCTCGTACGTGATCAACTACCGGGAGCAGGACGTGGTCGAGGAGGTCCGCAAGATCGCTCCCGACGGGGTGCACACGATCGTCGAGGTCTCCGCCGCGCAGAACGCGGCCGCCGACGTCCAGATGCTCCGCAACGGCGGCGCGGTCTGCGTGTACGCCGACGACGGCGGCGCCGAGGTGACCCTGCCGATCCGGCCGCTGATGATGCCGAACGCCCGCTGGCAGTTCGTGCTGATCTACACCGCTCCGAAGGCGCGCAAGGCGCAGGCGGTGACCGACATCGCGGCGGCGGTGGCGCAGGGCGCGGTACGCGTCGGCGAGGAGGCCGGGTTGCCGCTGCACCACCACCACCTCACGGCGGCCCCGGCGGCGCACGAGGCCGTCGAGAACGGCGTGGTCGGCAAGGTGCTCATCACGACGAGCGAGACGTAGAAGCCGCGAAACGGATTTCTCCGTCATCGAGACAGAGACGAACAACTTTCGCGACAATAACGATGCGGGTCGCCCCGCATGGACGGGCGGCCCCGGCGCGGTGCGAACGCCGGGGCCGCCCTCTGGGGAGGGATGTCTTCACAGAGGAGGCACGTCCCTACCCATCCAGGCGACGGTACGCCGGAAAGTGTTACGGCGCGGTCAGTTCCCGCACCTCGAGTCCACCCTCGGCATACCGGGAGCGGACCACCTTCTTGTCGAACTTGCCGACGCTGGTCTTCGGCACCGCGTCGATGAACGCCCACCGCTCGGGCAACTGCCAGCGCGCCACCGACTTCGCCAGGAAGTCCCGCAGCTCCTCCGCGGTCACCGAAGCGCCCTCACGGACCACCACCGTGGCCAGCGGTCGCTCGTCCCAGCGCTGGTCGGGTACGCCCACCACGCACGCCTCCAGCACCGCCGGGTGCGCCATCAGGGCGTTCTCCAGCTCGACCGAGGAGATCCACTCCCCGCCCGACTTGATCACGTCCTTGGCCCGGTCGGTGAGGGTGATGTAGCCGTCCGGCGAGAGCGTGCCGACGTCGCCCGTACGCAGCCAGCCGTCGCGGAACTTCTCCTCGTCCGGGATGTCGTCCCCGACGTACCGGGCGGTCACCCACGGCCCGCGGACCTCCAGCTCGCCGACCGAGGCCCCGTCGGCGGGCAGCGGCTCACCCAGCGGGCCGACGATCCGCGCCGCGACCCCGGCCGGCACCCGGCCCTGCGTGTAGCGGTAACGCCAGGCCTCGTCACCGGTCGCCCCGGCGGGCGGCCGGGAGACCGAGCCGAGCGGGGACATCTCGGTCATCCCCCAGGCGTGGATGACCTCGATCCCGTGCCGCTCGTGGAACGCGTGCATCAGCGCCGGCGGGCAGGCCGAGCCGCCGACGATCACCTCCTTGAGCGAGGAGGTGTCCACGTCGTGGCTGTCCAGGTAGGCGAGCAGGTCGGTCCAGATGGTCGGCACCGCGCCGGCCAGGGTGGGCCGCTCGGTGGCGATCATCGCGGCGACCGGCTCGGCCTGGAGGAACCGGT
Source organism: Micromonospora sp. (assembly GCA_049791715.1). Classification (GTDB taxonomy): domain Bacteria; phylum Actinomycetota; class Actinomycetes; order Mycobacteriales; family Micromonosporaceae; genus Micromonospora. The sequence goes on along the minus strand of JBARAE010001055.1, from coordinate 1,386 downwards.
CCGGCATGATCAGCGACGCGCCGGAGAGGAACGCCGCATACGGCAGGCCCCAGGACATCGCGTGGAACATCGGCACGATGGCCAGCTCGCGGTCGGCCGGTCCGAGCCCGAAGCCCTCCGGCATGCAGACCTGCAGCGAGTGCAGGTAGATGGAGCGGTGCGAGTAGGCGACCCCCTTGGGGTTGCCGGTGGTCCCGGAGGTGTAGCAGAGGGCGGCGGCGTCCCGCTCGTCCACCTCCGGCCAGTCGTAACTGTCCGGCTTGTCCGACAGCAGGCCGTCCCAGTGGTGTACGGCGATCCGGTCGCCGGCCGCGGCCACCAGCGGTGCGGGGTCACCCCCGCCGACCACGATGACGTGCCGGACCGTGGTCATCTCCCCGATCACCCGGGCCAGCAGCGGGATCAGCGTGGAGTCGACCAGCACGACCCGGTCCTCGGCGTGGTTGGCGATGTAGGCCACCTGGTCCGGGAAGAGCCGGATGTTGAGCGTGTGCAGCACCGCGCCCATGCTCGGCACGGCGAAGTACGCCACCAGGTGCTCGTTGTTGTTCCACATGAACGTGGCGACCCGCTCGTCGCCGGTCACGCCGCAGTCGTCCCGCAGCGCGTGGGCCAGCCGGGCGGCCGCCCGCCCGACCTCGGCGTACGACATCCGGCGGGGCTCGGCACCGGTCCAGGTGACGACCTCCGCCGTGCCGTGCACGGTGGAGCCGTGTTCGAGGATCCGCGCGATCTGGAGGGGGGCGTCCATCATCGTGCTACGCATGGGTAACAAAGTAGTGTCGCCGGTCACACCTTGGGAACCCCGGAATGGCCGACGACCTCGACGAACACCCGTAAATTGTCGAGGTGAGCATCTCCTGGGCCGACTCGTACGTGGGGCAGCTCCGCGCCCTGGCCGGTGACCGCACCCTGATGTTCGTCGGCGCCCGCGCCGTGGTCCGCGACAACGCCGCCCGGGTGCTGATGATCCAACGCTCGGACAACGGCCAGTGGGCACTGCCCGCCGGCGCGATGGAGCTGGGCGAGTCGATCGCCGACTGCGCCGTCCGGGAGGTCCGCGAGGAGACCGGGCTGCGCGCCCTGCGGGTCAGCGCCTTCGCCCTCTACACCGGGCCGGACCGCACCCACACCAACATGTACGGTCACACGTACCAGGTCTTCACCAGCGCCTTTCGGGTCGACGAGTGGGACGGCGAGCTGCTGCGGTTCACCGACGAGACGACCGACGCCGGCTTCTTCCACCGGGACGAGCTGCCCGGCCCGCTCTCCCCCAGCGTTGCGGAGACCCTGGCCGACCTGGACGTCTTCGAGCAGACCAACCGGCTGATCCTCAAGTGACGGCGGCGCCGACCCCCGCGGGCCGCTCGCCCGGCACTCCGGGGT